>CAZUNT010000192.1:0-13417 GCA_964622215.1 uncultured Caldilineaceae bacterium | reverse complement strand
TCGCGAGGGTGGGCGAACGGTCGGCGCCGGTGTCATTACCAAAATCGTCCAATAAGGATAATGAGACCTCACCGGTCTTCACCAAGACCGGTGAGGTTTGAAACACGGAGTCATTATGGCCAAACACAGAATCAGAATTCGTCTAAAAGCTTACGACCACCGAGTGTTGGATCAGTCGGTGCGGCAAATTGTAGATACAGCCGAGCGCACCGGGGCCGTTGTGGTGGGACCAGTGCCACTACCCACCAAAATAGAGAAGTTTACCGTGCTGCGGTCGCCGTTTATTGACAAGGACTCGCGTGAGCAATTTGAAATTCGCACGCACAAGCGCCTGATCGATGTGATTGATCCAAAATCCAAAACGATTGATGCCCTGGTCCGGTTGAATTTACCGGCCGGCGTTGACGTTGAGATTAAATAAGCGGTTAGATGTCAATGCTCCGTTGTCATAGTTGTTGTATGTAGACAAAACGTAAGACAATGTGAAAGGAGATGGGCCTGGGTGAATGATGATCGCCGCCGGCGAAAGGGCGATAACAGTTCCAGGGCCTAAGGCAAGATGAAGGGTATTTTAGGTAAAAAAGTGGGCATGACCCAGATTGTCGATGAAAAAGGGCTTATCATCCCTGTGACAATCCTCGAAGCTGGGCCTTGCTACATCACCCAGAAGAAAACAACAGAGAGAGATGGTTATAATGCCATCCAGTTGGGATTTGGCGAGCTTCGGCCGAAGAGCCTGAACAAGCCAAAAGCAGGCCATCTGAAGAAATCGGGTTCACCGGCGCTGCGATATCTACGAGAGTTGCGCATCTCTGACCCCGAGAATTATGAAGAAGGCCAGAAGATTGATGCCTCTATCTTTGCCGCTGGTGAGATGGTGGATGTCATCGGAACCAGCAAGGGCAAAGGTTTTGCCGGTGGCGTCAAACGCCACCATTTTAGCGGCGGCCCAAAAACGCACGGTCAATCTGACCGCTGGCGCGCCCCGGGTTCTGTTGGGGCCGGTTCCACGCCAGGCCGGGTGCTCAAAGGCACACGTATGGCTGGCCGGATGGGCAATGAACAAGTCACAGTCCTAAATCTGAAAGTGGCTTTGGTTGATGTGGAAAGAAACCTGATTGCTGTCAGGGGCGCTGTTCCCGGTGGAAAAAACGGCCTGGTTCTCATTCGCCAAGCGGTGAAGGGTTAAGCAAGGTTTGAGGAGTGTGTGATGAAAGTTAACGTTAAAAACGCCACTGGCGCGACCGTAGAAGAACTGGAATTGCGCGACGACATTTTTGGTATCCAGCCCAATGTGGCGGTGATGCATCAGGCATTGGTGCGGCAGCTAGCTAATCGACGCTTGGGGACGCACAAAGCCAAAACGCGTGGTGAAGTGGCTGGGACAACGGCCAAGTGGTTTCGCCAAAAAGGTACGGGCCGCGCTCGCCACGGCGACCGCAAAGCCCCAATTTTTGTGGGTGGCGGCCAATCCCATAAACCGGTTCCGCGTGATTATACTCAGAAAATGCCCCGCAAGATGCGACGGCTGGCGTTACGTTCAGCCCTGTCAGCTAAAACGGCGGCGGAGGAACTCATCATTTTGGATGAGTTGACCCTTGATGAACCCAAAACGGCACAAGTGGTTCAGCTTCTCAAGAGTCTGCAAATTTCCGGCAGCGCAGTCATCTTGCTGCCCGAGCGGAATGAAAATGTGGAAAAGAGCGCACGGAACCTGGAAAATGTAAAAACTTTGCGAGCGGGATACTTAAACGTGCGCGATTTGTTGGGTCATACCTATGTGATTATGCCCAAAGAGGCGGTCTCTCTCATTGAGAGCTTTTTAGGGTAGGACAGGAGATAGAGACTGTGGAAATGAATCCTTACCAAATCATCATCCGGCCTGTCAACACAGAAAAGAGCAACAAGGCCGCCGAGTTAGGGCAGTACACTTTTATGGTGCATCCTGCGGCTAATAAGGTGGAAATAGCCAACGCCATTTCCTACATTTTTGATGTTGACGTGGCCCGGGTGGCTATCATCAATAACGCGTCAAAATTTGGCCGGTGGGGACGCAAGCGGGTGCAACGTCAATCGGCTCAGAAGAAGGCCATTGTTACCCTAGTTCCGGGCCAGCGAATTGAAGCCTTTGAAGGGGTGTAATGAATTATGCCGGTTAAACTTTACAAACCAACCTCTGCCGGACGGCGGGGGATGTCAGTTTCAACTTTTGAAGAAATTACCCGGACGACCCCGGAAAAGAGCCTGTTAGCATCGCTAAAGCAAAAAGCCGGCCGCAATAACCAGGGACGGGTGACGGTTCGCCATCAAGGTGGCGGCCATAAGCGGCGCTATCGTATCATTGATTTTAAGCGCGATAAGTTTGGCGTGCCGGGCAAGGTCAGTTCGGTGGAGTATGATCCTAACCGAACGGCTCGCATCGCCCTGGTAACCTATGCCGACGGCGAAAAACGCTATATTCTGGCCCCGGTTGGCCTGAAGATGGATGATACGGTGATGTCCGGCCCCAATGCCGAAATCCGGGTGGGTAATGCTTTGCCTATTTACCGTATTCCACTCGGTACGCAGATACACAACATTGAATTGCAACCGGGCAAGGGTGGGCAACTGGTTCGCTCGGCGGGAACATCAGCCCAATTGCTGGCTAAGGAAGGTTCTTACGCCCAGGTTCGGATGCCTAGCGGTGAAGTCCGGTTCATTAACCAGAACTGCTTGGCTACGATTGGACAGGTGGGCAACATTGAACATAGCAATATCGTGATAGGTAAAGCGGGCCGCAAGCGCTGGCTGGGTATTCGCCCGGGGGTGCGTGGTACGGCGATGGATCCCAGGAGCCATCCACATGGGGGTGGTGAAGGCCGGTCGCCGGTGGGTATGGCCGGTCCGAAGACTCCCTGGGGTAAACCTGCCCTGGGGGCCAAGACTCGCAAGAACAAATTGACGGAGAAGTACATTGTCCGTCGCCGACGCAGTAAGTAATCAAACCGGGTAGGAGATTAGCTGATGACTCGTTCGCTGAAAAAAGGACCGTTTATCGAGCCAAAGTTGCTTAAAAAAATTGAAACCATGAACGCTGCCGGGGAAAAGAAGGTGATTCGCACCTGGTCGCGGGCCAGCACGATTTTCCCCCAGATGGTGGGGCATACCCTGGCTATTCATGATGGTCGCCGCCATGTGCCGATCTATATTACCGAAAATATGGTCGGACATCGCTTGGGTGAGTTTGTGCCGACGCGCTTTTTCCGAGGGCATGTGGCTAGGGAAAAGTCGACGGCGCGCTAAGGCGCATTTTGTGATGATAAGGTGAATAAAAATGGCCGATTTTCAAGTTAAAGCAGTCACTAAATATGTGATGGGTTCGCCCGTCAAGATGCGCCGGGTGGTCAACAGCGTGCGCGGTATGCCTGCTCAGCAGGCTTTAGAAGTGCTGAAGTTGCTGCCTCAGGCGGCGGCGGAACCGGTTTACAAGACCGTCAAGAGCGCCCTGGCTAATGCTGAGGAGAACTTTGCCTTGGATGCGGAGGATATGGTTATCGCCGCGATTGCAGTGGATGAAGGGCCGCGTCTACGCCGGGCACGTTACGGCGCGCGGGGACGGTATAAACCGATTAAGAAACGTCTGTCCCACATTACGGTAGTGCTGGAAGATCGCTCTACTGAAGCTGTCTAAGAAAAAGAAGAGTAATTGGTAAATAATTTGCAATCTCTAATTACTAAATGATCGTAAAAAGGAGATGATAGTTTGGGTCGCAAAGTTCATCCGATAGGATTTAGATTAGGAATTATTCAAGATCATCGCGCTCGCTGGTTTGCAGAAAAGGGCGAGTACCGTGATTTGCTGAAGGAAGATTTGGCGATTCGCAAACTTGTTTATGCCCTGCACGAACGTGGGAGCATCGCTGATGTTGAAATCGAGCGCCTGCCTGCGGCTAAACAAGTCTCGGTGAAAATCAGCACTGCCAAGCCCGGTATTGTAATTGGCCGGAAAGGGGCAGCCGTCAACCAACTCCGCAAAAAATTGGAGGTTCTGACCGGTAAGAAGGTCCATATTGACGTCACCGAGATCCAGAATCCTGATGTCAACGCCTTTTTGATCGGCGAAAGTATTGCTCAACAAATTGAGCGGCGGGTTTCGCATAAGCGAGCTATGAAGCAGGCTGTGCGCCGGGCCATAAAAGCAGGGGCACAGGGTGTGATGATTACCGCCAGCGGGCGTTTAGGTGGGTCAGATATGGCCCGGACTGAAACTCAACGTGAAGGCCAGATTCCACGCCATACCTTGCGGGCCGACATTGACTATGCTTGTGTGGAAGGTTTGACGACGTTTAGTAAAGTTGGGATCAAGGTGTGGGTTTACAAGGGCGAAATTTTGCCCAAACCCAAAGAAGAAGCGGTTGGGGCTTACGTAATGCCCTAGACTCGAAGATAGCGGATAGCGGATAGCAGGTAGTAGATAGCGGGTAGCAGATAGTTTCTTTAGTTCTGTTACCCATCCCCTATCGGCCAACACCTATCATCTATCCCCTATCCTCTATCTCCTGAATAGAACGAGGTTTGCGATATGTTAATGCCAAAGCGTGTGAAATACCGAAAACAGATGCGCGGTCGCATGAGGGGCCGTGCCACTCGTGGGGCCGAAGTATCTTTCGGCGAGTACGGCTTACAAGCCATGGAACCTTGCTGGATGACCAGCCGCCAGATTGAAGCGGCCCGCCGGGCGATTGTGCGTTACGTTAAACGTGGTGGGAAATTGTGGATTCGTATTTTCCCGGATAAGCCGGTGACTAAGAAGGCGGCTGAAACCCGGATGGGTAGTGGCAAGGGATCCGTCGATCACTGGGTCGCGGTTATAAAGCCGGGCCGGGTGTTGTTTGAAATTGCGGGCGTGCCGGAAGATCTGGCCAAACAAGCAATGCGCCTGGCGGCGCACAAACTGCCGATCAAAACCCAATTTGTGCATCGCTCAGTAGGGTAGGAGTAGTGTCCGTGAAAGCATTTGAAATAAGAAATTGGTCTGAAAGTGATATTGAGACAAAACTGGAAGAGGCCTACGAAGAACTCTTTAATCTGCGCTTCCAGAAATCAATCGGTCAGGTTAAGGATCCCAACCGGATGACTGCCCTGAAACGAGACATCGCTCGGATGAAGACGGTTCTTACCGAGCGTAGGCTGGCGAAATCATAAGGCACGGATGAGGAGTAAAGATAAGCGATGGCTAGAGAAAGACGCAAAGTTCTGGTAGGTCGAGTGACCAGTGATAAGATGGATAAAACCATTGTTGTTCAAGTAGAGCGCATTAAACGCCATGCGTTATACGGCAAGGTGATGCGCTTCCACCGCAGATACAAGGCCCACGATGAACAAAACAGCGCCCATACGGGCGACTTGGTGAAGATCATCGAGTCCCGGCCGATCAGTAAGGAAAAACGGTGGGCTTTGGTGGAGATTCTGGAGAAGCAAACAGCAGCCTGAGACTTGGGCTGATTAATCCAGGGATTGGTGGAGTAAGCAAGATGATACAACAAGAAAGCCGCTTAAAGGTGGCCGATAACAGTGGAGCGAAGGAAATTCTGTGCATCCAGGTTGTAGGCGGTTCAAGACGCCGCTACGCAACTGTTGGGGATGTGATTGTGGCCGCGGTGAAACAGGCTGCCCCGCAAGGTGCAGTCAAAAAGGGTGATGTTGTCAAAGCGGTCGTCGTCCGGACGACCAAAGAGATAGGCCGCCCCGACGGCTCTTACATTAGGTTTGATGACAATGCTGCCGTAATTCTGGACTCCGAAGCCAAAGGGCCAAGAGGTACTCGTATCTTTGGACCGGTGGCACGCGAATTGCGTGAAAAGGGCTTTATGCGGATTGTCTCGCTGGCCCCGGAAGTCCTTTGATCCCTGCGCCCACCTGAAAGACGAGGAGATTAGCAAAATGCAACGTATTAAAAAAGGTGACACGGTTCAGGTTATTACCGGTAACGAAATCGGCGCTCGGGGTGAGGTAGAGAAAGTGCTGCATGGGTGGTACGTGGATCGCTTTAACCAACGCCTCCAGCGTAAACCCGACGATGATAAAATCATCATCCGGGGTGTCAATATTCGTAAGAAGCACCAGCGGCCGGTTAGCCAAACTCGGACGCAAACCGGTATTATCGAGCGTGAGTCGCCGGTTCATATTTCAAATGTCATGTTGGTTTGTCCAAATTGTGATGAGGCAAGCCGGGTTGGATTCAGGATCGAAGGAGACCACAAAGTCCGGTATTGTAAGCACTGTGGCTCGCCTATCGACAAGGTTTCGTAATTTTTGGGACGGTGGTGAGAAATTATGCCTCGGTTAAAAGATAAGTATAAAGAAGAAGTTGTGCCGGCCATGTTGAAGGAGTTTAATTACTCCAATATCAACGAAGTGCCGCGCATTACCAAAACGGTGGTCAACATCGGTTTGGGTGAGGCCCTGCAGAACGCCAAGGCGCTTGAAAACGCGACCGGCGACTTGAGGACCATTACGGGCCAGAAGCCGGTGGTGACACGGGCCAAGAAATCTATCGCGACGTTCAAGTTGCGCGAAGGTAATGCCATCGGGGCCAAGGTAACCCTACGGGGCAATCGTATGTGGGATTTTCTGGACCGACTGATGAACATTGCCCTGGCCCGCCAGCGTGACTTTCGCGGTGTGTCGCCTGACAGTTTTGACGGACGGGGTAATTACAGCCTGGGGTTGGCCGAACAGTTAGCCTGGCCGGAAATCGACTATGACAAGATTGACAAAGTACGGGGAATGGAAATCAGTATTGTGACCACGGCCAAGACCGATGAGGAAGGTCGCCGGCTGCTGGATTTAATGGGGATGCCCTTTAAGAGGTAAACGATAATGGCCAAAAAGTCTATGATTATTCGAGAGCAACGCCGGAAATTTGACGTGCGGGTGCGCAACCGCTGTAGCCAGTGTGGTCGTCCGCGAGCCTATATGCGCCGCTTTGGTCTATGCCGTATCTGTTTTCGCCGGTTAGCCAATGAGGGGAAAATCCCCGGCGTGGTCAAGTCAAGCTGGTAATGTAGGACATAACTTATCCCACAGAACCGACTAAGCTGATTTGCAAACATCTTGAGTTTAGTGGAAGAAGGATTTATTTGTATGAGCGTAACAGATCCCATTGCCGATATGCTGACCCGGATTAAAAATGCTGGCATGGCCCGGCACCCCCAGGCAGCAATGCCGACCTCTAAGCTGCGGGAAGCTATTGCCCGAATTTTGAAAGAGGAAGGTTTTATTCAAGATTACGAAGTTTTGCCGGGTAAAACTTCGTCAACCTTGTTGATCCATTTGAAATATACCCGCGAGCGCCACCCCCGGCCGGTCATCACGGGTCTGGAGCGAATCAGCAAGCCAGGCCGCCGTGCTTATACCCAAAAACAAGATATTCCGTGGGTGCGCAGTGGTTTGGGTATTTCGATTGTGTCGACCTCGAAAGGGGTTATGACCGGGCGAGAAGCGCGCCGGCAGGGCGTAGGCGGCGAAATTCTTTGTAATGTCTGGTAGCACGCCGCAAGTATTAACAAGGAGATGCCATGTCGAGAATAGGTAGATTACCCGTCACCCTGCCCAAAGGGGTAACGGTAGAAATAAACAAAAATTCGGTCAAGGTGACAGGACCTAAAGGCGAGTTGCAGCGGGATTTTCCACCGGAGATCAACCTGAAGCAGGAAGATGGGCGGATTGAGGTGTCACGCAACAGCGACCACCGCACCCATAAGGCCAAGCATGGCTTGACCCGCGCTTTGCTGAATAACATGGTGACCGGCGTCAGTACCGGTTTTAGACGCCAGTTGTACATTGAGGGTGTGGGTTACAAAGCGACGCTGGATGGCAAAAGTTTGGTTTTGAGCGTGGGATATTCTCATAGTGTGGTTTTTGAACCACCCGCCGGTGTTAGTTTTGAGATTGATAAAACCGGCCGTGACCTGGTTGTGAGTGGTATAGATAAAGAGTTAATAGGCGAAATTTGTGCCCGGATTCGCCGGACGCGGCCGCCGGAGCCTTACAAGGGTAAGGGTATCCGGTATGTTGAAGAGAAAGTTCGGCGTAAAGCAGGCAAGGCAGGTAAGGCCAAGTAATCCTGATCCTGGCCGATTGGAGAGAGTTAATTATGGGAAAAACGAATCCATCATATGTAGCAAGAAAGCGGCGACAAGCCCGGGTGCGCAAGCAAGTTGCGGGTGTGCCTGAACGACCGCGGTTAAACGTATTCCGAAGCCTGAACCATATCTATGCTCAAGTGATTGACGACACTAAAGGCGTTACCCTGGTTGCGGCTTCAAGTTTGGATGCCAATATCCGTAGTGCTGGTGCGGCTGCCGGTAAAACGAAAAAAGAGCAGGCTGTGCTGGTAGGCAAATTGGTCGCCGAGCGGGCCTTAGCGGCAGGAATTAGCCAGGTGGTGTTTGACCGGGGCGGCTATAAGTATCATGGCCGCGTCAAAGCCCTGGCCGATGCTTCGCGCGAAGCCGGTCTTAAATTTTAAGCGGAACGTTTGAGGAGAACTTTATGGCAAAGCGTGAATTTCAAGACGCGGTAGAAGAACTGGACGAGCGCGTTGTCCATGTAGCCCGCACGGCCAAGGTCGTCAAAGGCGGCCGGCGCTTCAGTTTTCGGGCGGTAGTGGTAGTCGGTGATGGTAAAGGCAGCGTCGGCGTAGGTATCGGCAAGGCGCGGGAAGTGCCGGAGGCTATTCGGAAAGGCTCAGAACACGCCCGGCGGAATATGCGTAAAGTCGCTATGACGGGTACGACGATCCCGCACGAGATTATTTCCCGGTTTAGTGCGGCTGTCGTATTCCTGAAACCGGCTTCGCCCGGTACTGGGGTTATCGCCGGTGGTGGGGTGCGGGCCGTGGTCGAAGCGGCCGGTATTCACGATATTCTAACGAAGAGTAAGGGCAGTTCCAATATCCTGAACGTGGTTAAGGCCACCATCAAGGCGCTCAACGAACTGCAAGACCCGTTAGAGGTCGCTCAAAACCGGGGTATTCCGGCCAATCAAGTCCAACCCTTCTGGATGGGGAGACAGAATAATGGCTGAGACTACATCTAAAACTCTCAAAATTACTTGGGTAAAAAGCGCGATTGGTTACCCGGTTCGGCAGAAAAAAACGGTACGTGCCCTGGGTTTACGCCGCCTGGGCCAAACGGTTGAGCATAACGATACACCGGTCATTCGGGGGATGATTAACAAGGTCCCACATTTAGTTCGCGTTGAAGAAGCAGCGTGAGCGGTGGAGGTTTGTGATGAAATTAAACGACTTAAGACCCGCTGAGGGTAGTCATAAAAGGAAAAAGCGAGTAGGCCGGGGGATGGCCTCAGGTCATGGTAAAACCTCTGGCCGCGGTATTAAAGGCCAGGGCGCGCGCTCCGGCGGCGGCAAAGGTCCCTATTTCGAAGGCGGTCAATTGCCGTTAGTTCGCCGCTTGCCTTTCCGGCGTGGTTTCACCAATATTTTCCGGATCGAATATAAGCCGGTTAATGTGGAACTTTTGCAAGAAAAATTTGGTGAGGGATATCAGGAAGTAACCCCTGAAATCTTGGTTGAGGCTGGAGTCATCAAACGCGTGGACCAAGCCGTGGCTATTTTAGGCAATGGCGATATCACCTCAGCTCTGACGGTGAAGGCTCACCGCTTTTCCAAGAGCGCCAAAGAAAAGATTGAAGCTGCCGGCGGCCAGGTAGAGGTTTTACCGTTATCTTAAGAGGATACAGTCCATGATAGAAGCGATACGAAATGCCTTAACCCTACCCGACCTGCGGCGCAAAATTTTGTTTACGTTGCTGATCCTGGTCGCTTACCGGGCAGCGGCGCACGTACCCGTGCCAGGGGTTGATGGGGCGGCTTTGCAGCAATTCCTTCAGTCGGGTGAGCAAAGCAGCACGATCGTGCAGTTTTTAAACCTGCTCTCGGGAGGCGCATTAGCCAGATTTTCGGTCATGGCGATGGGGGTTTATCCCTACATTACCGCCTCGATCATTATCCAGCTTTTGACGCCGCTCATTCCGCAATTGCAGGAGCTTTCTAAGGAAGGTGAACAGGGGCGGAACAAGATGAACCTGTACACTCACTGGCTAACCGTCCCCCTGGCTTTGTTGCAGGCTTATGGCCAGGTGGTTTTCATTCAGCAGTCAGTGCCAGGAGTATTAACCGACTTTGGCTTTAGCGTCAGCCCATTGGGAACCCTGACCACTTTGATAACAATGACCGCAGGGACATTGGTAGCGGTATGGCTGGGTGAACTCATCACTGAGCAGGGTGTGGGTAATGGTGTTTCAATCATCATCTTTGGTGGTATCGTGGCCCAGATTCCGGGCCAGCTTGGCCGGTTTATTAGCCAGCAGGAGTGGTTCAATTTAATCCTGTTCTCGCTTATCACTGTTTTGACCATTGCCGTGATCGCATTTGTGCAGGAAGGACAGCGCCGCATTCCGGTGCAGTACGGCAAGCGGGTGCGGGGTACCAAAGTTTATGGTGGACAGAGCACGCACATCCCGTTGCGGGTCAACAGCGCCGGGATGATCCCGCTGATTTTTGCCCAGTCCCTTATGATCTTTCCCAGCGCCGTAGCCGGGTACTTCCAGTTTAGCCAGAACCAGTTTATCGCTAACCTGGCTAATGGGGTTATCCACTATTTCAGCCCGAACCCTACCTCCTATCCCTATTGGATCTTTTATTTCTTGATGGTTGTGGGTTTTACCTACTTTTACACCGACGTCATTTTCAAACAGCAGAACTTGTCTGAGAATTTGCAGCGGCAAGGAGGTTTTATCCCTGGTCTGCGGCCCGGTAAGCGCACGGAAGTTTATCTGAATACTGTGCTCCAGCGGATTACCCTGGTGGGGGCGCTGCTCTTGGGCGGCGTAGCCATCTTGCCCTGGTTAGTTAACATCATCCCAGGTGTCAACCAAAGTGGTAGTCAGACCCAGGCGCTTCTCATTACCAGCACCGGTTTGCTGATTGTGGTTGGGGTGGTGCTGGATACGATGAAGCAACTTCAAGCACAATTGTTGATGCGCCATTACGAGGGATTTATCAGTTAAGAGATAGGGTTTGTGTATGGGAGATTGGAGATTCACAATCTTTAAGCTCCAATCTTTAGTGTGAGTACCTGCTAAGATGTTTTTTAAGTCGAATGCGCGCCGGGTTGTTTTAAAATCGAAAGAAGAAATCGCCTTGATGCGCGAGGCAGGTAAAGTTGTAGCCCTGGCCCTAGATGAAGTTCGCCGCCACACGCACCCAGGAGTAACTACCGAGGAACTCAATCAGATCGCCGAAGATGTGTTGAAAAGGTACAATGCGATTCCCGTTTTCAAAGGGTACCCCAACCAACGGGCAGGGCAGCCTTCCTTTCCCAAAACGATTACGGCTTGTATTAACGAGGAGTTGGTGCATGGCATTCCTAGCCCCAAAAAGGTGTTGCAGGAAGGGGACATCTTTAGTGTAGATTGTGGAGCGTACTACAAAGGGTGGGTTGGCGACGCGGCGACGACTATTCCTGTTGGTAAGATTTCGGAGGAAGCACAGCATTTATTAGCTGTTACGGAGCAGTCTCTATACGAGGGTATCAACCAGGCTCGGCTTGGTCAACATACCGAGGATATTTCGGCGGCAGTACAGGATTATGTGGAGCGACACGGCTATAGTGTGGTGCGTGAGTATACCGGCCACGGGGTTGGTCGAAATATGCACGAAGATCCACAGGTGCCAAACTTCGGCCAGCGAGGCCGAGGGATGCTCTTAAAAACGGGAATGACCATCGCTCTTGAGCCAATGGTTAATGTGGGGACCTGGAAGACCCGGTTGCTCAACGATGGCTGGACGGTGGTGACTGAAGATGGTAAATTATCGGCTCATTTTGAACATTCTTTCGCTGTTACAGATGGTGAGCCGTATATTCTGACTTTATTATAATTAATTGCCTATTGTCTGTTGTTAGTGGTCCGTTGTCTGTTGGGCGTGGTTCGTTCTGGTTACTGACTACTGACTACTGACTACTGGCTGGAAGGATGAAAATTATGAAAGTAAAACCTTCTATCAAGCGCCGATGCGACAACTGCAAAATTATCAAGCGTCGTGGTGTCGTGCGGGTGATTTGCACTAATCCTAAACATAAGCAGCGCCAAGGGTAAGGAGAAAGAAAGCATATGGCTCGTATTGCCGGTGTTGACTTGCCCCGCGACAAGCGGGTTGAGATCGGTCTCACCTATATCTATGGAATTGGTCTGACAACCAGCCAGGAGATTTTGGAAAACACGGGTATCAATCCAGATACTCGGGTTAAAGATTTGGCTGAGGAAGAGGTGACCCGACTGCGTGAGATCATCGACCGCGATTATGTGGTTGAAGGTGATTTGCGGCGCGAGGTTGGTCTGAATATTAAGCGATTGCAAGAGATTGGCTGCTATCGTGGTTTGCGTCATCGCCGCAGCCTGCCGGTGCGGGGACAACGAACTCGTACTAATGCTCGCACCAAGCGCGGCGCGCGACGAACGGTCGCCGGTAAAAAGCGGGCGGCTCGAAAGTAGTAGTCAACTTTCAGATATCGGATTATTGGAGAGGTTATGGCGAAACAAAAAGCTCGAACGGTGCGATCAACTGGCCCCAAAAAGGAACGAAAGAATGTTCCTTATGGACGGGCGTACATTTACGCAACCTTCAACAACACCATTGTTACGGTGACAGATCAGCAAGGTAATGTACTTTCCTGGTCAAGTGGTGGAACAAGTGGTTTCAAAGGTTCTCGTAAGAGTACCCCATATGCGGCCCAATTAGCGGCCAAGAACGCGGCCAAGGTAGCGCAGGAGCATGGCGTGCGTGAACTGGATGTATTTGTCAAAGGACCTGGCCCTGGGCGTGAAGCGGCAATTCGCTCGCTCCAGGCGTCAGATATGAAACTACGTTCAATCACGGATAAAACGCCCATTCCGCACAACGGTTGCCGCCCGCCCAAAAAGCGCAGAGTGTAATACGACAGCCGACTACTGACCGTCGTAAGACAACCTAAAGGTTATGTAGTTTGTGGTGGTCGGTCGTCAGCGGTCATTAAATTTTTAAGAGGGACGAAGGGTCAGCCAAGCCTGTAAACCTCTTCAGTTTATCAATAATCAGTTTTAGGAGGATAAAATTGGCGCGTTATATAGATTCAGTCTGTAGATTATGTCGGAGTGAGGGAGAAAAGCTTTTCCTTAAGGGGGATCGCTGTTTTTCGCCCAAGTGTGCCATTGAGCGGCGGTCCTATCCCCCAGGAGTTCATGGTCGGCAAAACCAGTTTAAGCGTAAAGAGTCAGATTATGCCAACCAGTTGAGGGAAAAACAAAAAGTGCGCCGATTGTACGGAATTTTTGAGCGACAATTTCGCCGCTATTTCCGGCAGGCGCAGCGTCA
>CAZUNT010000191.1:0-13452 GCA_964622215.1 uncultured Caldilineaceae bacterium | reverse complement strand
ATCTCCCACCGACCCCTACGCCGAGTTGCGCCAGGCGATGGTGGAGGAGCAACTTCGTGGGCGTGATATTACCGACAAAGCCGTTCTTGCCGCCATGCTCAAAGTACCCCGGCACGAATTTGTCACATCAGATTTCCTGTCCGAAGCCTACAATGATTACCCCCTGCCGATTGGCCATGGCCAGACCATCTCTCAGCCTTACATCGTAGCCTTGATGAGTGAACTAATTGACTTGCAGCCCGGCGAGAAGGTGTTGGAGATTGGCACCGGCTCCGGCTATCAGGCCGCCATCCTGGCCGAGCTGACCGGCTCGGTCTACACCATCGAGATTATCCCAGCCCTGGCCCAACACGCCCAGGAGACACTTGAGCGGCTTGGCTATGACCAAATCGAGGCCAAACAGTCTGACGGTTATTGGGGTTGGGAGGAACACGCCCCCTTTGACGCTATCATCGTCACCGCCGCGCCGGACCACGTGCCCCAACCGCTGGTCAAGCAACTGGCCGACGGCGGCAAAATGGTCGTCCCTATCGGCCCGCCCGGTGGCTATCAGAGTTTGTGGGTTTTTGAACGGAAAGGCGACGAATTTCTGCGCTACAACTGGGGTGGGGTCAGGTTTGTACCACTAACCCGCAGTGAATGAGCGAACTCGGTGGTTGTCATTGAGAGCCTGTCCTGAGCCTGTCGAAGGACCGCTGGCTCAAGCATCCCTGTACCCTTAAGTTAAACAGGGTGATTGATAGGTGCCTCAGAGCCAACGGTCAAACTTTGGTCAGAAATGGGTCAAGCTCATCCTTAATTAATCCGTTATCATCAGAGAAAACCTACCCGATTGCCCTTCAAGGAGATATTGCCCTATGCCCCGCAAACTTTTCCTGGCCCTGCTGTTCGCTTCCATCCTCTGGCTTGCCGCCTGGAGCCAACTGGTTTTGCTAGCGTCCCCTGTATCTGCTGCGTCCACGCCCCCGGCAACGCCAATGGCGACCATGACTGCCTCTCCTGTAGTGACAGATACCGGGCGAGCCGGAGTGTGGAGGCACTATGCCGCCGAAAACCCGGTCGTTCATGCCCTGGCTGTAGAGGGCGACTACATCTGGACGGCCACCAATGGCGACGGCGTCATCCGCTGGAACCGTACCGATGGAACTTTTGGGCAGTACAACACCGCCGCCGGCCTCGTTCACAATACGGTCCGAGCCATGACCCTGGATAAAAAGGGACATAAGTGGTTTGGCACAGAAGGGGGGGTGAGTGAATTTGACGGGTTGACCTGGACGACTTATACCACTACCCACGGCCTGATCGATAACAAAGTGTTAGGCATTGCGGTAGATCGAGCCGGCCATCAATGGTTTGCCACCTGGGGCGGGGTAAGTAAATTTGACGGACGGATTTGGACTGCTTACACCCGCGCCAGTGGCCTGCCTAGCAATCACGTTTACGCCGTAGCGGTAGACCCGGCCGGGAATAAGTGGTTTGCCACCCCCAATGGCGTAGCCAAATTCGATGGACGGCAGTGGGCCATCTACACCACCGCCGACGGTCTGGTCCATAATTGGGTTCACGCTATAGCGGTGGATAGTAAGGGGCGGCTCTGGTTTGGTACACCCGGCGGAGTTAGCGAGTTTGACGGCCAACACTGGTGCACCTACACCACCGCCGATGGGTTGGTCAGCAATCACGTTCAGGCTGTCACCGTAGATAATTTGGGTCGTGTCTGGTTGGCTACTCCGGCCGGGGTGAGTATGTTCGATGGGCAAACTTTTCAGAACTATACCCCGGCCAACGGCCTGCCCCGCAATCATATCACCGCTGTCGCTACGGATGAGGCCGGCCAGCCCTGGTTGGGTACGGTTGAGGGAGTTATAGGACTGGATGGTCACACCTGGCATAGTTTCAGCACCGGCAGTTTAGTTAGCAACAAGGTTAACGTCATGACGGAAGACCTAACAGGGCGTAAATGGTTTGCCACCGACAGCGGTGTTAGCGTTTACGATGGCCGCTTCTGGACCACTTATACCACCGCCGATGGTTTGGTGGGTAACCAGGTTAATGACCTGGCCGTAGACTCCGCCGGGCGGCTCTGGTTTGCCACTCAAAACGGCATCAGTACCTTTGACGGCCAGCGTTGGATCGCCTATACCACGGCCGATGGTTTGCCCGATAATGAAATCAAGGCCATTGGCCGGGATGAGACAGGTCAACTCTGGTTCAATACCTGGCTAAGCGATAGTACCCCGGCGAGCCGGTTTGATGGCCAGACCTGGACGACCATCACCGATACCCAAAACTTGCCTGTCGTTTGGAATGAAACGAGTGTCGCCGTGGACGAAGCGGGGCATAAATGGGTAGCCGCGGGCCAGGAGGGAGTTCAAATAGCTGACGGCAATAAGATTACCCCCTTGACTGTTGAGAATCTGTCCTTTATCTTTACCGTAGCCGTTGACCAAGCCGGGTCCAAGTGGCTTGGTGGCTACGGTGGAGTCACCAGCTTTGATGGGCAGCAGTGGACCATTTATACCACCGCCAATGGATTACCACGCAATCGGATTGACCAGATTATGGTCGACTCGGCCAACCACAAGTGGTTCAACCCCATGAGCCACGGGGTGGTTGAACTGGACGACGCCGCCACCCCAACTGTTGCTCAGACTCCACCACCGGCTACCCCTACCCTGGCAATCCCTTCTCCGTTGCTGGCCACACCTACCCCCACCCCCTCTCCAGTTACAACCCTCCCCACCGGCCCCTTCCCGGCCCTCCTGGCCGAACTCTCCCTGGCTCCGGCCGAGAAAACTCTCCAACGCGCTGTCTTGGATCAGGCTGCTAATCGCCTGTATGTGGTTGACGATGGCGGGCGGCTGTACATTGTTGACACAACCACCTTGACCGAATTGGCCGTCTCCTCGACCGGTCTGAGCGAAAGTGATCTGACTCTTGACCCGTCTAACCACCGGCTCTATGTTTATCCTCGTTATGGTCAAGGCCCGGTCACAGTCATCGACACCACGACGCTGGCTCTGACCGGTGTTATTTCGCCAGGTGGTGAGATTGCTTTGGACAGCGCCCGCAACCAGGTTTACATCGATGGGCAGGTTTACGATGGTTCCACTTTACAGCCCGTGGGCCGGTGGCCCTGGCAGTGGGGTGTTTATAATCCTCTGCGAGATGAGTTGATCCGGGGTGGGGTTAGCCTGTGGGGTGTGGACCGGCAAACACAACGCCTGGCTCGTGACATCTTGCCCGATTTTACGGCTCAAGAATGTTATGACTGTGGCGGCACTGGCTTGGTAGAGGATATTCATCTCTTTCCCGAGCAAAATTTAATTGTGGTCGCCGCAGCTTCCAATTCGCCTGGTCACGGTGCAGCGCCTTGGCCTGATCTTTTCTTCGACGCCACCACCCTGGACGAGTTGACCGACCTGACCGGCGTGGCCGGGGTCGAATCTGCCTGCAATTCGATTCGCCTGAACCGGCCTATCAATGGCCGTATCTATCGAGAGGAAACGTATAGCTGGTTCTTCTACTACTATACCCTGTTGGTTTACGGGCCGGACGGCGAAGTAGAGACATGGCGGGATGGCACAGACCTGGGTGTGACCAATCCCAATATGGCCCAAACGTACCTGTCTGATTATGGCCGGTTACAAGTTTTGGATTTATCTACTCTCTCACCGCTGGGGACAATTCCGGGTGATTGTGTTTTAAACCTTGACCTGGTAAACGGGCGCATCTATGTCCGGCGGGGCGGTGACTTGCTGATTTTCTCTGAGCAAGGTGGACAACCTGAATTGCCATCTCCCGCACCTTCCAGCTTGCTGCCGGAAGGTGCAATTACGGCTGTTAAAGTGTCACCGGACTACGCCGCCGACCAGACAATTTTTGTTCAGGTTAACGGCCAGATTTATCGTTCCACCGACGGCGGCCTGAGTTGGGCGCAATTACGCGGTGGCTTGCCGGAAAAAGCCTGGCTTGACTTTGATATGTCGCCGGACTTTGCCCGGGATCGAACCCTTTTTGTGGGCGGCGATTACGGTTACGGTCAAGGCGCCGGGGCGTACCGCTCCATCGATGGGGGCGATACCTGGCAAGCGATCTGGAACGGTTTGGCCCATCTCCGGGTAACCGATGTGGTTATCTCACCTAACTATACCCAAGATGGTACACTTCTCGCTTACGCCAAGTATAGTCGTTTTTTCCCTTCCGGTGGAGAAGGCGGCTCTGTCTTCCGTTCTACCAACCGGGGCTTAAATTGGACCTTGGTCATAACCGGTACCGGCTCTTATCCAGAGTTACCAACGCCGGAAAAATTATTTCTACCCGACTCGCTGCCCGCGGTACAATTCCGCCCCATCCAATATGGCGTAGAACGTTCTAACGACGGCGGCCGCACCTGGCAAGCCATCATCATCTCCCACCGGCCGGAGTTTAGCGCCCTGACCATTCTCCTTTCGCCCGCTTTCAGGCTGGATCAGACCGCCTATATACTTTCTAATGAGGCGCTTTACCGCTCCACGGATGGCGGCGACACCTGGAAGTATGGCTTTGACCAGTTTTTGGCCGGGCGAACTTATACCAACACGATGAAAGTTATAGCCGTATCGCCGCCGCTTAAGGATGGCAGCCAGCGTCTCTTCCTGGGCAGCGCGGCCGGTGAGTTCTGGACTTTAAACCCGGCGGAGATTAAATGGCAGCCAGTCCCTTCTGCCTCTCAGTGGCCTACCGTCCTGGTTGGAGAACGGGTCAGCGACATCGCAACCGCCCCCAATGGCGATATTTGGTTGGGCACACCCACGGGGCTGGTTCGTTATGCCGATGAAACTATCCAGGCCCGTTATACCATTACTGATGGATTACCTGTCCGGTTTGCCCGCGATATTAACCTGGCTCCTGATGGTACAATTTGGATGATGAGCGAAGGGGTGGTCAGCTTTGATGGCCAAGTGTGGCAGCATTACGATATTGACGACCTTATCAGCGGTTATGTAATTGATATGGCCGTTGGGGCAGATGGCTCGGTCTGGGTGGGGGGACAGAATCGAGGGGTTTTGCGCTGGGATGGGCGCTCGTGGGAAACCTTGATTGATCCGGAACGGCCTACCGGCTATCGAACGCATGACATTGCCGGCGCGCCGGATGGCACAATCTGGTTTATCACTGCTGATGGAGTGATTTGGTACAAAGATGCAGCCTGGTTTAATGCTAATTTGGATGGAGCGTACAAGGTAGCCATTGGTTCGGATGGGGCGGCTTATTTTCTTACTGGCCGTGATAAGGTGCAGCGTTATGCCAACGGTGAATGGAGCACTTTGCCCCAGCCCACATCTGGCTCTTTTCTCGACCGCGATTATGGCCTGGTAAGTCTATTTTACATCGCCAGAGACGGCGCAGCTTGGGTTGGTACTGAACAAGGCGGCGCTTTCCGCAGTGACGGTCAAACCTGGCAGCAATTTACGGCTCAAGATGGGTTGCCTGGCAACCATATAACGGCTATCGTAGAGGACGCCAGCGGCCAGCTCTGGTTCGGCACCGACAACGGTGCAGCCCATATGGACCCATCAACGTTGGGTTTAAGCCCGGTGGTGTGGTAAAACTATCCAGGCCAGGGCATAAGCCGCCGCTGCGCTCCACAGTACCACCGAAAACCCCCAGGTCAAAGCTATCATTGCCGCCAGTACCGCGCTGATGACCGAAGCGCAGCCGTTCACCGCCCACACCCAGGGGATCAACTCCGGCCTGGTTTGGGCGACCAGGGCCAGGCCGCGAGGGAAAGGAATGCCCAGCAAGGCCCCCAGCGGAAACAGGGCTACGGCGGTGATGACCACCCGCCCGGCCAAGGGCAGCCTCAAGGTGGCCTCGAACAGGTACGGTAGCAGCAGAGGATAGATAATCGCCAGCAGGGTAATGAGCGGCAGCGCCAGCCGCAGTGATAACCGGCCGGAAAGATAGCCGCTGCCCACCCCTGCCGCCAGGAGCAATGCCGAAGTCACCACTGCAAAAGCATAGGCCGGTTGGCCCAGGTACAGAATAAAACGCTGCAACAAGGGGATTTCCACAAACAGAAAGCCCAGGCCGAGGAGGGCAAAGTAGAGAAAAATGACCGCTGACTGCCGACGGCTGACCGCTGTTTGATGTTTGCTGCTTTGCTGTTTTGCTAATTCGCGCCTTTGCCATAGTAATGGAAGGAAGATGAGGCCGGCCGATAGAAAGATGACTAACGCCAACAGCACCACCAAGATCAGGTAGCCGCTGCCGCCGAAGGGTTGCCAGGTTTTGCCCAACGCCTGTAAAATTTCCGGCGTCTGCTGCCATTTGAAAAAATGGAAAAAGAAGGGCCGGTCGTCGGTGGGGGGAGCAACGGCATAGGGATAAGCGGCAAAGAAAGCAGCCGGGTCGGATGTGGTCAGCAGATTGGCAAAAGTATGATAGTAGGGGTCCCCCGGCACAACACTGAAACGATTTGTCTCTTCCGGTCGTAAACCGGGCAGCCAGATCAAATCAAACTGACGCTCCACCGTAAATTGGCGCGCCTGGGCTAAATCTTCCGGCGACAGCGGCGACCGCCCTAGCCCCACTAACAAAGTTTGTAAGCTCCGCAACGCCAGCAAATGTTCAGAAGGATCTTCTTCTCGGCGGTCATCCGTCTGCGGTCCGCGGTCGTTCAGGGCTTCCACCACTGTCCCCCATAAGCGGAGGTCCTCGCTCGGCGGCAGTTGCAGCCAGCGTTCGACCACCAACAGCCCTGCTGGTGAGAGACGAGCCAGGGCGTCGGCAAAGGCTTCGACGGTGTAGCGGTAATCCTCATTTAGGGTATAAGCCCCGGCGGTTACGGGGCGAAAACTGTCGACCAGCGGCATGAGGATGAGGTCAAATTGTTGGTTGGTGCGGCGGAGAAAGCTGCGCGGCTCGTCGATCACCACCGTCACTCGTGGGTCGGCGTATAGATTGCCGCTGAAATCGGCGAAATGGCCCTCCAGGGTTTTGACGATAGTGTGGTTGCTTTGCACCACCGTCACCGAGCGAGCGCCGCCGTGAAGCGCAGCCAGCACCGCCAGCCCGCCGCCCGGTTCTAAAATGAGGATGTTGGCCTGTGGCCGTAGCTCGAAAGCCAGGGCCAGGGGCAGGTAATCGGTAAAAGTGGGTTGGCCGGGTTGGGTAATGGGCGAAAGGTTGTCGCCATCCACCAGGAGGCCCAGTTGGGAGGGAATGTCGCCCGTATAGGCAAAACTCAGCCCTGGCGCAGAGCGGACTCCTTCACTGCGAATAACGTCAACCCGCGAAAAAGCGTTCCATTCCTGAAAGACGATTTCGCTGCCGGGATAAAGCAGGACCTGGGAAAGTGATTTGTAGGGGATCAGACGAACGTCAAACAATGAAGGGGGACGGAATATCAGGTAGAGCAGCAGGATGGTGATAGCCGGGTAAAGCATAAAACGCAAAGCGTAAAGCGTAAAGCGTAAAGCGTGAAAGGTAACTCCTAACCACTGACTACTGATTACTGACCACTGACTACTAACAACTGCGAACCATCCCAGGAGGGCGCAAAAAAACACCGTCCCTGGCCCCCCAAAGGTGTCGAGTGAAAAGAGGGCCAGGGGTGGACCTAATCCGGAGCCAAGCAAATTGGCGGCGTAGAGAGGACCTGCTTGCCCCGGTTGAGCCGCCAGGGTAGCCCCAATGACAACACCGCTGAAGAAGAAGGGGATGGTCAGGGCCAGGTAATAAAGCGTCAGCCACAACAACTGGCTACGCTCCAGGGCTAGGCGATAGGCGTCAAAAGGAAGATAATTGATCGCCAGGTAGGCAGTGGGTACGGATAGGGTAAACAAGCTCGAACCGGCAGTGATCAGACGTGACAAACCGGCTGCGGTGGGTGGCCTGAGGGAGAGGTAAGTTCCGCTGGCTCCTATGCCTAGTAAGGCCAGGCTAATGGCCATAAAGGCCAGGTGATGTCCCTGAGCCAGGGCAAAAAAACGGGTCAGCGTCACCTGAAAAGCCAGTGTAGCCGCGGAGATTAATAATAGGGCCAGGTAGATCGCGTTCATCCTTGCAATATATATAATATTGTAGGACTACTCAGGTGCAGCGCAAGTCACCGCCTCTTGCTCCAATTTGAGCCCACGCTGCAACATGGAATCGATCAGGGGGATCATATCGGCCAGGGCGGCGTGCTGGCGCAGGCGAGCCAGGTTACGTTCGTCGGTAGAGGAGAGGGGGTGGGCCCAGCGGGTGTGAGCCTCCAAAGTGGCGCTGTCCATCCGGTAAGGGGCAAAGCGAGGCGAAACTTGTTGGCGCAGTTGGGCCAGGATGTTTAAGCCGCCGTAATCAATATCGGCCCAGAGGAGCAGGGGAACATGCGGGGGTAGCTCTTGGGCCAGGCCAAAGAGGAGATGGCGCACAGCGGGGGAAGGATTGCCCCACAAACACAGGATCGCCGACCCTAGTCCTTCATATCGGATCAGCTCATAAAACGAAGCCAGGTTTTCCACACAGACCACGCGGGCGGCGTCTACCTGCACCCGCCGTACCTGGGCAGCCAGGGCGGCTGGAATACCAACCGAAGGGTAGAACCCCGCCAGGGAGATGGCTTGACCCTCGGCGTCCACCAACTGCCAGGAGCCGGACAGGTACACATGGCCCGGGTTGGCGACCAAGCCTAATTCGTGCAGTGTTTCCTGGAGGGATAGGTCGCGCCAGGCCGGGTGATGCTGGCGGGCCAGTCGGGCAACGGTATCCTTAAGCGCCTCAAAACGTTTGCTGTCGTTGAACAGGCGCACACTAAAAACACGGTAGGGAACTTCCTCCGGGACGGCCTCGCTGGGTAGGGCGATGAGCGCGGCCAGTAGGTCGCGGTTCCATTCTTCGTCGGTCAGGCTAAAAGGGGCCGGGGATTTAAAGACCCTAAGCTGTTCCAGGCAATCTTCTACCGCCCCTCTGCGCCAGCCGTCCAGCCGGAAACGGTCCCCCAGCAGCAATTCACGCAGACGGCGGCGTTGCTCGGCTACGGGTTGGCGCTGTAACAGGGTATAGAGGGAGCCGGTTTGAGTTGGTTCCAGGGTGACGCTATCAAGCAAGTGGCCGGTTTGCCCCGGCTGCCAGGCCAATCGAACCAGCCCCAACCGTTCCAGGGTGGCCAGTTGTTCGTTGGCCGTCACGCGCGGCAGCGGGTCAACCTGGCTGAAGTAACCGGGCAGCTTAACGGCCAGCTCGTCCAGCCGGATGCGCACCACCTGTTTGGGCGCGCCGTCACGCCGCTCGTAGATGTCGAGGAGGTAATGTAGAATAGTAGCGACATCAGGATTGGGGGTGAAAGGGATAGTCATATCTTTAACAGGGTGGTTTATCACCCAGTAGCCGCCCATCTGGACTAACCTTGAAATAATGATTGCGGTCGTAGGGCACACATTGAACATCCCAGTGTCGTTGACCACGTTCCGTGTCCGGAATCCAAAGCCGCTCTTGGTTGTCTTTAAAGCCAACAGTATTTCGAGATGGATAAAACTCACGGGGAAAATCAGCATCTCCGGGTTTATAGGGAGCGGCGGGGATATAGGGATAATCACCTTCTCGGGGGAGTTGATGTCTGAGCCATAAATCGCCTTGGGCTAAGGCAGAGTGCCAATCCCCTTCATTTTTGACTAACGAAAATGTCTGAGAGGTATCATTGCTTGTATCAATTAAAGTGATGTGGTCTGGTTTTCCAGTGAAAGAAAAAATGAGGGTCTGACTTAACTCAATATCTACATTTCGAGCCAGTACGTTAAGCCACTCCACTCCTAACTCTGGATAATCTCTGGTAGCATAATTGACGTGAATATCTGGAGCCAGACTTAACGTTTTGAGACCAAGTGATTTAACAATATGCCTGTTTGTACGTTCTAGCCACGTTGAAAATATGGTAAAAAGATCGGTTTGTGCGGCAATTTGAGTGCCCCAAGGATAAGCCAACCATAACTGGTTAAGTAATTCGTCAGAAAATAGCCAATCAGCATTGTGTTCATTAACCCATTCTTCGTAAGTGTCTGTTACTGTCAGGAATCGTTGGTAAAACTGGAGATCATAAGTGTTAAACAAGGTTTTGTCACAAACCAGCATCTCCAAGTCGGCCATTACGAGAAGGGTCATGAGGTTGATAATCCTTATTGGTGAGATTGATGGGCCTGACGTTTCTTGATTTGAGCTTTGACAATGGCCTTGGCATCATCGGCAGTTTCGGCCAAAAAACCGGGCGGCCAGTTTTCTATTACCCCCTCTTCATTAACCCGCAGAGGCTCCAGCCGAGCTCCCTCTTCAGGGTGAGGTGATTGCACAAAGACGATACTGACCAGATCAGCTAATTGGTTGCTCAAATCTTCAGCCACAACCCGGCGCAAGCGGTTGATGAGGTGATCACTATGCGTTTCAATAATAACCCGCCGGCCGGTTCGGGCTAAACAAATAAGCAATTCTGCCAGGCGAGCCTGAGCGCGAGGATGAAGATGAATTTCCGGTTGCTCAAAGATAAGTAAGCTGTCGGTATCACTTAATAAGCCGTGAGTGAGCACCGGCAAAATCTGACTGACCCCAAAACCAACATCGGCAATGGTAACCCAGGTATTTTCGTTGGAGAGAGTCATAAAATTGGCCCAGACAAGCTTGGAAGACTCCTCCACTTCTAATTTTTGCATCCCCATCCATCGTAATGCTTCATTTGTCGCCTGACCTAGAGGCATTTTCGTCAAAGGAAGTTTTTCCCAAGAGATAATTAGCCTCTCATCTTCCGGCAGTTCAACAAAATCTACTTGTTTATGCCAATAACGTTGTAACAATAAAACAGCATCTTCTCCCCTCGGTCCAACGTCATCATCAAGCAATTGCTTTTGGGTATAATATCGTTTTGGAGCTTCTCTCAATGGTCCTAAATACTTAATATTACTCAAAAGCTCTTGTTGAATTATTTGAATGGCTGGTTGGAACAAATCTCGGTAGACAGTATAAAACTTAAATAACTCTTTTTCTTCAACAGAGATGCCTGAATTTTCCCTTTCTTCCCAAACCGGTAAAAAATAGCTAAAGTTAATAGATGCTTTATTACTCACCTTTTTCCAAATATCCTGTCCTCCATAAAATTCGGTCTTCTGACGTTCTTCGTCGATGGAGACGAGACTTACGGTTAAGGGATCTTCAATAATAGAAAGAAAGAGAATTTTTGTGGGGTTATCTTGAGAGTAAGCCTTAAACGAAATTGTTAAGGCTACATCTGGTCCATAGAGAGTGCCTGAGTATTTCCTCTCAAACGTAAAGTTCACCTCGACAAAGAGGGCGCTTCCATTATTATCGAGGGTGAGAGCAGTTCTGATATACTCGTTTTGCTGATGCAGTTTGTTAACTGAAAAGCGAAATTCAAAGCTAAGAGAAAAATCATCAGTAGTATTTTTATCGTACACCATCTCCTCAAAATCATCTACCTCAAAGAAAGGGCCATCCCAGTCTAGTACAATGCGTCTGGCCACCCGTTTTTCAGCCAGCAACGTTTGTTTGAGCAGTAAAAGGGCATCTATTACCGAACTTTTGCCACTGCTATTTAATCCAGCCAAGACAGTGATAGGTCGAATCGGCAAGAAAACAGTTTCATTGAATGCTTTGAAACGGGTCAGGCCAAAACTTTGAAGTGTATTGGGTCTGAACGATTCCTCCCAGATTTTTTGGTTCATTACCTTGCCATTTCTATTCACATATAAATTATGTCACGTGCATTATACCATGCCTTAAGGTATCAAGAAACAACTTTAGAATTATTTGCTTCAATTATTTCCCTCCAACTCCTTCATCATCTCGGCCTTATCAATCTCGATGATGAAAGCATGATTATTCTGGCGGACGACGGTGCGGACGGAGTCGACGTGGGGCAGGAGGCCGGGGGCTTTGTCGGGGGGCGTGGCCAG
The DNA here is from genome assembly GCA_964622215.1 of uncultured Caldilineaceae bacterium. Lineage (GTDB taxonomy): Bacteria > Chloroflexota > Anaerolineae > 4572-78 > J111 > DSQQ01. The sequence continues at coordinate 1,528 of CAZUNT010000191.1, read as the reverse complement.
GAGAACCTGGAGCTGGTTGTCAACCATAAAACGCAGGGCGCTGGCGGTGCGGGCGGTGTCCATTTTGCCAAAGGCTTCGTCAAACAAAGCCAGGCGGATGGTATCGGAGGGGCGAGGTTGGTTGAGGCGGTAGGCTTGAGCGAAGGAGGCGGCCATGGCCACGTAGAACGGCGTGGTCGTTTCACCGCCCGACTTTTTGGCGTTGATCTGGCTGAGCAGGGAACGGTCGCCGCCGGGGTAGTGGATGCGGATGTCGTACTGCAAGTAGTTGCGATAATCCTGCAGCTCGCGCAACTCGGCCAGTTCTTCGTCGTGGCCGGTGGTGAGGCGCTCAAAGAGCAAATCCCAGCCTTGCTGGTGACGCCGCCGGAAATCGGACTCAAACAGCGATTCGCCCAGGATGGCCTGGCTGTCCATAATCATATCGTACACCTGCCGCAGCGACGGCTCCGGCCGGTTGATGAACTCAAACCGTTCACCGCCGAACCGCAGCCCGGCCAGGGTAGCGTTGAGATAGTTGAGCTGCTGCCGGGCGTCCTCGATCTGCTCGCGCAGGCGGTGAATGAAGTTCTCCACCAACTCCTGTTCGGCCAGGGCGCGCTGGGCGGCTATCCGTTCCTCGTATTGGGGCAGCTCCGATTCGACATAGCGGTCGCGCTCGGCCAGGTAGCGGGCAGCGTCCTCGTCGCCGTCGTAACCAAATTGATAAGTCAGGCTGTAACTCTGCTTGGCCTCGCGTAGTTTGTCACGGCTGCGCGTTTCGGCGGCCTGGTAGTCGCTCTCGTAGCGGGTGGCATTGCCCAAGACGGTTTCCAGGGGTTGGCGCTGGCGGCGGCGCTCGTACTCTTTTTGCAGGTCTTCCAGCATCTCCTCGGCCTCTTCCAGCAGCAAGAAAGCCTGCGCTTCTTGCTGGACCTCGTCGGCCTGGCGTTCCAGGGTGGGCATAGTTTCGTCAATCAAGGTATCGAGCCGGTTTTTCAGGCCGCCAATGGTCTCGCCCAGGGTATCTACCTCCTTTTGCAGGCGATTGGCCTCCGCTTCGTGCCGGATCACTTCCGCCTTTAGGGATTCGATGGATTGAGTATCGAGGTTGGCCAACTCAGCCCGTAACGCCGTTAACCGGCTCTCTACTTCGGGCAGGCGGGCCAGGAGGGGCAAATCCCGTTCCAGTTCGACATAGAGCCGGGCTTTGCCGCGGGTCAGGGCCAGGCGCTCCCGCAGGGCCAGGTCACGTGCTTGTAACCCGGCCAATTTTTGGGCAATGGCGGCCAACTGCTCTTCCCGCTGTTCGATCTGGCGGGGGGCAGCCCGTTCGCCGATGAACCAGCGGCTATAGTGGCGTGGGTCCATGTGGCTGCTGGTGAAGTTGCGCCGGACAAAACATTCGCGGGTGACGGCGGTGCGGTGATCGCGCAAATCTTCCAAGGTGTCACACTTGACGTAGCCGCCCATCAGCAAATCCACAAAAGCGCGGGCGGCCGGGTGGTCCGTTTCAACCTCGCCAGCCAGGCTGCCCCCCTGTTTCTTC
>CAZUNT010000190.1:9797-13578 GCA_964622215.1 uncultured Caldilineaceae bacterium | reverse complement strand
TGGGCGTAAGGGATTTGAGAGGAGCTGCCCCTAGTACGAGAGGACCGGGGTGGACCGACCGCTGGTGTGCCAGTTGTTCCGCCAGGAGCAGCGCTGGGTAGCTACGTCGGGCAGAGATAACCGCTGAAAGCATCTAAGTGGGAAACTCGCCTCAAGATGAATTGACCATCTGGTTTTGCCAGGAGAGGCCGCTGGTAGACCACCAGTTTATAGGTGGCCGGTGTAAGGATAGTAATATCCTCAGCTTAGCCATACTAATGGCCGATGGCTTAATCTTTTGCCTTTGTTTGCTTTGTCCCGCTCGTTCTGTTCGGTCTTTAAGGTACTACTCTTTAATTTACGATTTACGATTAAATCCCAAAATCGTAAATCCAAAATCGTAAATCCAAAATCGTGTAAATTGGTCTTTTTGGTGATCCCAGCGGTGGGGGTACACCCGGTCCCATCCCGAACCCGGCAGTTAAGCCCACCCGCGCCCATGGTACTTGAGGGGTAACCCTCCGGGAGAGTAGGTCATCGCCAACAAGACCTTTTTTTATTCTCTCCTCTGTTTGCTCTGTACTTGCCCAAGAATAGTGCTTTGTGGTATAAACAGATCACCCTGCTGGACAGGTATTCAGCCAAGAGCGTATCACCATAAGGTTTTTCCTCTCCATGTCAATCTTTCAAGGTCAAATAAAACACTTTCTACTGGCGTTGTTAATGGTAGCTGGTCTCCTCTGGCCTGTTTCTAACATTCCCCACCCGGCTTTAGCCGGACAAAGCTTTAGCCCAACTCAAAAAGTTGACATCCCTCCGGTGGCCTGGTCGAGAGGCATAGGTATTCCTTTCGAAGAGGTGGGCCATCCCTATGAGAACAGTACTAAAATTGACGATGGCGCCTGGGCCGGCCTGCCATTGGGCGGCTTGGGCGCCGGGGCAATTGGCCGCACCTATCGCGGCGATTTTGCCCGCTGGCACCTGGACCTCGGCACGCATCGCTTCGAGAGCCTGCCAGCTAACCAATTCTCTGTTTTTGTCGCCCAGAATAATCAGGTTCAGGCCCATGTACTGTCGCCGTTACGTCCATCCATCTTACCTGAGTGGAACTGGGATATGCCGCCCGGCGCAGGTACGTACTATGCTCTTTTTCCCAAAGCCTGGTATGTTTACAACTGGGATGCCCTACCCGTCCACTTGACCCAGAAACAATTTTCGCCGGTGCTACCCGGCAACTACCGGGAGAGCAGTTATCCCGTTGGCATCTTTGAGTGGACCATTGAAAATCCAACCACCACTCCCCTGACCATGGGGCTGATGTTCAGTTGGCAAAACATGGTCGGCTGGGGTTGGAACAAAGACCTTGAAGGGGGCAACTATAACTATACCATCCAGCAAGATGGCTTAACCGGCATCGTCCTGACCCGTCCCGGCGAAACGGCAACCGAAGAGTGGGATGGCTCGTTTGCCGTTGTGACTCCTCAACAGCCAGGAGTGATCGTTAGTTATCGTTCACGTTTTCCCCTGACCGGCGGCGGCGAAACCTGGGCTGACTTTGCCGCCGATGGTCGCCTGGATAACCTAGACGATCAAACCCCGGCTCAGCCGGCGGAGCAAATCGCCGGCGCCCTGGCGGTAACGATTGATTTACAACCGGGCCAGACCCAGACGATTCCCTTCGCTCTGGCCTGGGACTTGCCAATCACCCAGTTTGACGCCGGAACCAAGTGGTACAAACGCTATACCCAATTTTACGGGACTAACGGACGCTCCGCCTGGACCATTGCCGCCGATGCCCTGGCCGCCTATCCGGGTTGGGAGGACGCCATCGATGTCTGGCAGCAGCCCACCCTGGAAGACCCGGCCCGACCCGATTGGTACAAAACGGCCCTGTTCAACGAGTTGTACTATTTGGTTGATGGTGGAACCGTTTGGGAAAACGGGCGAGTCGGGGGAGAGCCGCCGGCCGATGGTTTGGGAGGTTTTGCTTACCTCGAATCCGCCGATTATACCCTTTACAACACCTTCGACGTTCACTATTACGCCTCCTTTGCCCTGGCCCAATTATGGCCGGAATTACAAAAGCGGCTCATGCGTGACTTTGCTGCGACCATTCCCCAGGGCGATCCGGCCAACACTCGCCCAATTCTCTCAACCGGCGCAGTCGTACCGCGTAAGCTGGCCGGAGCCGTACCGCACGATCTCGGCTCGCCACGGGAGGATCCGTGGGGGCAAGTCAACGCCTTCAACTGGCAAGACAGCAATACCTGGAAAGACCTCAACAGTAAGTTTGTGCTGCAACTCTGGCGCGATTATGTCTTCACCGGTGACCTGACCCTGGTACAGGAACTATGGCCGGCGGCCGTCCAGGCCCTTGATTATCTGCATCAGTTCGATCGCGATGGTGATGGCCTGTTGGAACACGATGGTGTGCCCGACCAAACCTATGACACCTGGGTGATGAGCGGGCCGAGCGCCTATGGCGGCAGTTTGTGGCTGGCCTCGTTAGAGGCAGCGATTAAAATGGGGGAGATGGTTGGAGACGCCGACCGGGTAGCCCAATACCAGGCCTGGCTGGACAGCGGTAAAGCAGCTTTTGAGGCCAAACTCTGGACCGGTCAGTATTACAAATTTGATACTAGCGGCGGCCCTCACTCCGATAGTATTATGGCCGACCAACTGGCCGGGCAATGGTATGCCGACGCTACCGGCTTGCCTCCCATCGCCCCACCTGAACACATCGAGGCCGCGTTAAAAATGATCTATGATTATAACGTGCGCCGCTTTGCCGATGGGCAGATGGGTGCGGTTAACGGCATGCGCCCCGATGGTACAGTAGACACGTCGAGCAACCAATCTCAAGAAGTGTGGACCGGGGTCACTTATGCCCTGGCCGCGACCATGCTCCAACGTGGCCTGACTAATGAAGCCTGGAACACGGCCTGGGGGGTGTATAACGTAACCTATAATCAGGGCTTCTGGTTCCGCACCCCGGAAGCCTATCGGAGTGACCGCAGTTTTCGGGCCGGGATGTATATGCGCCCGCTCAGTATTTGGGCCATCGAGCACGCTTTACAAACCCGGTATACCTACCCCATCCCAGCCGGGGCCGAAGCCGTACAACTCACCACGTCGGACGGGGTGGCCTTGGCCGGCCTCTACTACGCTCCATCTACTGAAACTGCACCCGGAGTGCTCTTGCTGCACCAACGCGGTGGGCGTAAAGAAAATTGGACTTCGTTGGCCCAGTTGTTGCAAAAAAACGGCTACGCTGTGATGACTGTTGATTTTCGGGGGCATGGACAAAGCAAAGGCGTCGTCAACTGGATTGGAGCCGACCAAGACGTGATGGCTGCCTTTGATTACCTCAAAGCAAGACCCGAAGTTGACCCTAACCGGCTTGCCTTGATTGGAGCCAGTATTGGCACTCAGGAAGCGATCACCTTTGCCGCCGCTCATCCTGACCAGGTACACGGGGTAGCGATGTTATCAACCTTTGTCAGCGATGAGATTGAGCGAGCGATCCAAACTTATCCTGGTCCCATTCTGCTGATGGCTGCGGAAGGCGACAAAGCCGCCACCCAGGTAACCCGGCAGTTAGCCAAAATTGTTCCCAAAGCTGAAGTTTTTATTCTCAAAAATAGCGATAGGCACGGCACTCAAATGTTGAGGAGTGAGCTAAAAATCGAACCTATTTTGCTCAAGTGGCTGGCCCAGGTTATTCAATCCAAATAAATCATAGGCAAGAGTACTATCAAAAGATCGTGATATTTGTCGCAAATAAAAGAATATTTGACACTTA
>CAZUNT010000190.1:0-9697 GCA_964622215.1 uncultured Caldilineaceae bacterium | reverse complement strand
TGGGACTTATGAAACGCCTCCAGGCAGTCGGATTAGCCGTTGTTGGGTTATTGACCAAGCTGCAGCAACATACTTATGCCTCCCCGCTGCGGCTTCTGATCATCACCATCGGCTCAATATTCTTAGCCGAAGTGGTTATCATGAGCATCCTCTACTTCCGGCCGCCTTCCTCTTTGTTGGAAAATATACTCCTGGATGCCCTCTGCTTAAGCATTTTGATCATTCCCCTGCTTTATCTGTCCCTTTTTCGCCCCATTACTTTGAATATTAAAGGTCTACACGAACAGGATAAGGCGTTAGAGCGCTCCCGCGAAGCGACTCGAATGGAGCGCCAACGGTTCGAGACGCAGACACGTTACCAGGCTGCTCTGATTGAGGATATTTCCGATGCCCTTATTTCGACCGGCCCGGACTTCCATATTCAGAGTTGGAATAAAGCTGCCGAAACCATCTATGGTTGGTCGGCGGTTGAAGTGATGGGCCAGCCTACCGAAGCAATTTTCAAAACCGAATATGCCCCCGGCGAACGCGAAGCTGCCACCCAAAAACTTTTAGAAACCGGGCATTGGGAAGGAGAGGTAATCCAGCGACGAAAAGACGGCGCCCCCCTCAATATTATGGCTTCGGTATCTGTCATTAAGGATGAGGCTGGTCAACCTGTCGGTGCAGTAGCCGTTAATCGTGATATCACCACCCGCAAACGAGCCGAAGGGGAAATCCGAAGCCTGGCGCAGTTTCCCGACGAAAACCCTAATCCTGTCCTGCGCGTTTCCAGGGATGGAGTACTCCTTTATGCCAACCGGTCGAGCCAGGAATGGTTGGAAACCTGGCAGGCGCAAATCGGCAGCCGGATACCCCTTGTTTGGCAAGAGGTTATTTCACGCCTCCTTGATACAGGAAATTTAGAAGAAATCGAAATAGACATTGGCGACAAGGTATTTGCCGTCATGGGCGCTCCGTTCCCGGAGTCCGGTTACGTCAATCTCTACGGGAAAGATATCACCGCACGCAAACAAGCAGAAGAGTCGCTGCGCGAAAACGAACACCGCTTACAGCAAGCGCAGGAACTACTGGAGACCGTTACAAAAGGAACCGAAGTGATTATCGCGACCCAGGATAGGAACTTCTGTTACACCTTCTTCAACAAAGCCTATCAGGAGGAGATGAAACGACTCAGCGGCAAGGATATCCACATTGGCATGAGCATGGCCGAAGCCTTCGCCGACCTGCCGGAACAGCAAAAGTTCGCCTTAGAGGAGTGGAGCCAACCTCTGCGTGGTGAGAGCACAAATAAGACCATAGAGTTCGGCGATCCTGGTCGCCACCATAGAATTTACAGTGTACTACATACTCCCATCCGAGATGCTGAAGGCAACATAGTAGGAGCGGGCGAGGTGGCCTATGATATCACCGAAAGGGTGCAGGCCGAAAAAGCGCTGCGCGAGAGCGAGGCGCGTTACCGTTCTTTGTTCAATGGAATGACCGAGGGCTTTGCCCTGCACGAGATCATCTGCGACAAACACGGCAAGCCTTGCGATTATCGCTTCCTGGAAATCAACCGGTCCTTTGAGCGACTGACGGGCCTTAAACGCCAAGAGGTAGTTGGCAAGCTCGTCAGCGAAGTTTTGCCCAACAATGAGCCGTACTGGGTCGAAACCTACGGCGCTGTAGCCCTGACCGGCGAGCCGATTCATTTTGGCAATTATTCGGCGGCGCTCGACCGGCATTATGAGGTGTATGCCTATTGTCCTGCGCCGGGCCAGTTTGCGGTCCTATTTATGGACATTTCCGAACGCAAGCGGGTTGAGGCAGAACGCGAACATTTACTGGCGCAAGTTGAACAGGAACGACAACGGGCCGAGGAATTAGCCCAGACTCTGGCTGTAGAACGAGACACCCTCCAAATCATCATGGAGAACACACGCGCCCACCTGGCCTACCTGGATTCGCACTTCAACTTTGTCCACGCCAATTCAACCTATGCTTCAGGCTCCGGTCACACTATCGAGGAACTGATCGGCCGCAACCACTTCGAGTTGTTTCCCGATCTGGAAAATCAGGCTATCTTTGAGCAGGTTAGAGAGAGCGGCCAGCCGATTGTCTTCCATGCCAAGCCTTTTGAATTCGCCGACCAACCAAAACGGGGGATTACTTACTGGGACTGGACCCTGTCGCCGGTGAAGGATAACACAGGACTGGTCCAAGGGCTGGTCTTATCACTGCTGGATGTAACCGAAACCAAGCAAACAGAGGCAAGAGTGCGCCAGGCCCTGGCAGAGTCACAACAACGCCAGATGGAAATTTCAGCGCTGCTGGCCAGCTCTCAGGCTATCCTACGTTATCGTGAATTCGAACAATCGGCTCAGTTTATCTTTAGCGCCTGCAAAAATTTGCTCGGCGCTACGGCCGGCTATGTGGCCCTGCTGTCCAAAGATGGCACAGAAAACGAATTAGTCTTTTTAGACTCAGGCGGACAATCTTGTACAGTTGATCCGGCCTTGCCCATGCCCATCCGCGGCTTGCGCGCAGAAGTATTCCGGAGTAACGAAGCTGTCTATGAGAACCATTTTCTCAGCAGCGAGTGGGTGAAATATTTGCCCAAAGGACATGCGGACATGGAGAATGTTCTGTTTGCCCCCCTGCGGATTGATGAGAAAGTGGTCGGCTTATTAGGCTTGGCTAACAAGCCAGGCGGTTTTACCGAAAACGATGTTCGCCTGGCCTCCGCCTTTAGCGAATTGGCGGCGATTGCCCTGCTTAACAGCCGGACCCTGGAGTCTTTGGAGAACAGCGAGGCCCGCTTCCGTTCCGTAGCGCAGTCGGCCGGAGAAGGGATCATTACCATTGACAGCCAGGGAAAAGTCGTCTTTTGGAACAGGGCGGCGACCACTATCCTGGGCTATACGGCTGACGAGGCGCTGGGCCAGCCGCTTACCTTTATCATCCCCGCCGAATTCCACACCGCTCACCGGCAGGGCCTGGAGCGGCTGGTTTCCGGCGCCCCCTCCCGGCTCATCGGCAAAACCGTTGAAATGATTGGACTGAGAAAAGACGGTGGTGAATTTCCGCTGGAACTGTCTCTATCGACCTGGAAAGTGAGAGGGGAAGTTTTTTTTACCGGCCTCATCCACGATATTACCGAGCGTAAACAGGCTGAGGTAACCTTGCGCCGGTCTCATTATGAGTTGGAGCAGCGGGTCCAGGAACGGACCGCCCAATTGGCCCAAATCAATCAAACCCTGGAACAACGGGTTGAAGAGCGAACCCACGAACTGGCCACCCTGCTGGAGGCTTCTCATAACCTGGCCTCTACCCTGGAAATGGAGCAGTTGTTGAGTCTGATCCTCGATCAACTTAAGAGGGTGGTGGATTGTTCGGGGGTACTCGTTTTTAAGGTGGAGGGTGAGATGCTGGTGGCGCTGGCTCACCAGGGACCAATCCCCCAACAGGAGGTAGCCGAGTTATGTTTCTCGCTGAAGCAGGCGCCGATTTACCAACGCGTGATCACCCAACGAGCACCGGTCATCATCTCTGATGTTCAGGGTGACACTCCCCCGGCTCAGGACTATCAAGAGTCCGTCGGCGAGCGACTAAAGACCACCTTTGCCTATGTGCGTTCCTGGCTGGGTGTGCCGCTGATGGCTCAGGATCAGGTGATCGGTATGTTGGGCCTCCACCATCAGGAACCAAACTTTTACACCTCGCAGCATGCCGAACTGGCCCTCGCCTTTGCCAGTCAGGCAGCAGTGGCCATAGAAAACGCCCGGCTCTATAAACAAGCGCAGGAGTTGGCAGCCATGCAGGAACGCCAGCGTTTAGCCCGTGATCTGCATGACTCGGTCTCGCAGAGTCTCTTTTCGGCCAGTTTATCGGCCGAAGTTTTACCTCGCCTGTGGGAACGCCAGCCCGAAGAGGGCCGGCGCTGCCTGGCAGAACTCCACCGGCTAACCCGGGGCGCTCTGGCCGAGATGCGTACGCTGTTGTTAGAGTTGCGACCGGCCGCCCTGGTCGAAACAGCGCTGGGCGATTTACTCAGCCAGTTGGCCGAGGCTATTGCCGGCCGGGCCAGGCTCCCGGTAATCCGCACTATAGAACCTCATCCCCCTTTGCCGCCCGAAGTACAGGTTGCGTTTTATCGCATTGCTCAGGAAGCTTTAAACAATGTCGTCAAACATGCCGGGGCCAGCCAAGTAGAGGTGAGCCTTCGCTCTGCCTCCGGCCTGGCCCCGGCCGGAGAGTCAAAACACAAGATAGAGCTGTGCATCAGCGATGATGGGCGCGGCTTTGAGGCCGGCAATGTGCCGCCGGTCTCCTTGGGTTTGAGTATTATGCGCGAGCGAGCAGAGGCTATCAATGCCACCATAGAGATTAAAAGCCAGATTGGCCGGGGTACCCAGGTGATTGTTGTCTGGCCTGGAGTTTAGCGAAAGGATCGTCTATGACTGACCCAAATTTTCCTCAATCGAATTCAGAAGCCCACATCCGCGTACTTATCGCTGACGACCACGACCTGGTTCGGACAGGACTGAAATTTTTTTTGTTAGCCTCAGATGACCTGGAACTGGTTGGCGAAGCGGCCAGCGGCGAGGAAGCGGTGCAACTGTGCGCTCAGCTCCACCCCGATGTAGTCCTGATGGACCTGATAATGCCGGGAATGAACGGCGTCGCGGCTACCCAGGCTATTCACCGGTGTTGGCCCGATATCCAGGTTATTATCCTGACCAACTTTCAAGAGCCTCAGTTAGTGCAAGAGGCGCTTCAAGCCGGGGCTATGGGCTATTTACTCAAGAATGTAACCGCCGATGAACTGACCACGGCCATCCGGGCTGCTTACGCCGGCCAGCCAACCCTGGCTCCCGAAGCGACCCGGATTTTGATTCAAACTGCAACTCGCTCGCCCACTCCGGGCCACGATTTGACCCCTCGGGAACGTGAAGTGTTGGCTCTGATGGTCAAGGGGTTAAGCAACCCGGAAATTGCCGAACGGTTAGTCATCAGCCTCTCGACTGTTAAATTCCACGTCAGCAGTATCCTCTCCAAACTGGGCGTCACCAGCCGAGCTGAAGCTCTGGCTGTGGCCTGGCAGCATCACCTGGTTGCCTAAAAAAGACCCAGCCCTCTGACCAGGGTAAAAACTGGCCGACTGACCAGGTTCTAATCCCCCCTTATGTCGGATGTATAAGGAGGGATTTTTTTGTATGGTAGATGAGCAGGAGGAAGAAAAAACGTGCTCCACTCTGAGCCAATGTCAGAGCATATCCGGGTGCTGATTGTTGATGATCAAGACGCCGTACGCACCGGCTTGAGATTTTTTGTGTTAGCCTTCGACGATTTCGAGTTGGTCGGTGAGGCTGAAAACGGTGAGCAAGCCTTATCTTTGTGCGGCCAGGTTGAACCGCATGTAGTACTGATGGGTCTGGCCATGTCGGGTATGGATGGCGTCAGCGCTACCCGCGAGATCCATTGGCACTGGCCACAGATCAAGGTGATCGTTCTAATTAGTTTTATGGAGGAACAAGCCATTCAGAAGGCGCTAGAAGTTGGAGCTGTCAATTATCTACTCAAGAACGTTTCGGCTGACCAACTGGCTGAGGCTATCCGAGCGGCTCATTCGGTCTAAAGGGTCTACCTAACCACCTGACCAGGTAAAAAACCAGCCATCCGATTAGCCTTTAGTCTCATCCAGAGTCGGATGTATTAACAAAACTTCTATTATATACTGAACTCAGTAGAGTGGAAAGGAGGGTTAAGTTAAATGCTTACGAAACCATGGGTCATGACGGTCGGAGTTTTTCTTATCTCACTCATCTCGATCACTACTCCGGTTGCATCACTGATATTGAAGGAACTACCCATCGAAAACGAGACCCTCGTCTGGGGGTTAACCGGGGCCACGCAGGAAGTTTCGGATCAGTTAAACATGGGGGATGAAGGCACACTACTTCAAAATTACACCATTGAGGTAAAAGCCGGAGCCAAGAATTATAACCTTATGCTAGAGGACCAGGTCCACCTGACTTTGACCGCCTTCTCGCCAATCTCCGGTATATCAGAGAGGCAGGGCGAATTTTGGTATGTGCAAGACAGCGGGATAGTTACTCCAAAAAAGGTCGTTCCAGGAGCGATCAGAGTGAAGTACAACCCTTAGAGATACATATTAAAAGAAGTAGGGGTCCTTAAAAGAAAAACAGGGTAGTTATCAATGAATACAGAGCAACAATTCTCTAGTAGATGGATAACCTGCCCGAAAACGGGCTACCAGATGCATGGAGAACAACTTACCACCCATGCTATTCCGGGGGGGTGGGCTGTATGGTGGCGCTGTTCTACCTGCCACCGATGGCACGTGAAAGAGGTACTGGTCAAACAAAAAGGGGATTTTTCTCCAATCTCAGGTAATGGTAGGTTAGCTTAAAATAAAAGCTTCTTTCCTTTCCCTGACAGAGGAAGAGCCAGGTTTAAGTGAGGATGAGTGTCGCCTTTATCGTGGCTGTCGGAAGAGGCCGGGGGTACCTCTTCCGCAGCCAATATCAATAGGAGAGCGAGTCGGGGGATTAGGTGTCGCCCGGGTGGCTGTTGGGAGGGGCTGGAGGGTTAGCCTCTCCCAACACAGCCCGGATCAGCGGAGAAAGAGGCAAGGGGGGTTAGGTGTCGCCTAGGTGGAAACTGTTGAGAGGGGCTGGGGGTTAGCCCCTCCCAACATAGCCTGCGGCAGTCATGTTTTCTTAGTTATATTTGTATTACCTCTCCTCAAACACTAAACCAAACATTAATTCCATTAAAAAACTAGAGACCAACCAAAATTTTCGCCTTCGGCAGGTAGCAGATTAGATACTGCTGCCTTATTTTTTATAAGTTAACTTGACCGGGTTAGAAGTATTTGGATCGATCATGAGGAGAAAACAACATGCTACAATTTCGCTTAAAATCCCGACGTACCCTACTGGTCCTAATCTGCCTGGCGCTGACTCTTACCTTCACTTTTAACCTGCTACGGGTTGAGGCACAAGATCCACAGAATGACTCCACTGTTTTCCTACCTATTATCGTCAAAAGTAATACAACCTCATCACCTCCGCCAGTGCCGACAACGGCGGGCGCGCTTTTTGCCGATACCCAATGGAAGACTGCCAGCAACAGTATCGCCGTGGATGCAGCGGGCGGGATGCACCTGGCCTATTATTATTACGAGCCGGCCAGCGGCCAGGCGCCTACCTCGGCGGTCTACCTTTATTGTCCTGCCCAATGTGATCAAGCCGCTAACTGGAATGGGGTATCGATGGGCAACCTGGTCAACGAAGTCCAACTAAAATTGACCCCGGCCGGCCAACCCCGCTTGCTCTTCCGGGCAACCTCCCAGGTTCAGGCCGGTGGCAATGATTATTTCTATGCCGAATGCAACCAAAACTGCCTTGATCCGAACCAGTGGGGCTTGACCTACATCCTGACCTCCTTTGGTACTTCCATTTTCGATGTGAACGACGACACGCTACCCCAACGCTATTTTGACCTTGATCCACAGGGGCACCCTCGCTTTCTCTATCTCGACCGCAACTATCCCATTGAACCTGACCACTACGGCGCCTATTACGTTACCTGTGAAAGCGACTGTACTCAGGAGGCTAACTGGTCGCAAACCTTGATTAGTGAGGTTATTCAGCAACCCTTTAATTGGGAAGTGTTTGAGTATATGGCCCTCACCTTTACTCAGCAGGGCCAGCCCCGCTTCGTAGCCAATGTTATTCCGCTGAATGGCGATCCGGCCATTTATTATTTTGAGTGCAATACCAATTGTAATGAGCGATTAAATTGGAGCCGGGTACTTGTCTCGGAGCGTGGGGGGGGCAGTGACCTGAGCTGGGATATTGCCCTCGACGCCAATGACCGGCCCCGCCTCGCCGTCTACCCGGCGGCAACATTGAATAACACCGGCGAACGACTTTACTATCTTTGGTGCAATGCCGATTGTCTCAATGAGGCCAGCTGGCAGCGGCGTGATCTGGGCCTGGGGACGAAAAACGGCCAGGAACCCGACCTGGAACTGGACGCCCAGGGGCGCCCCCGACTGGCCTATGCCTACGATACCTCGAACGTTCTGGGCTATTCCTGGTGTGATACCAACTGCGAAAGTCCTGGCGCGCAGTGGCAGCATCAAGTGATCGAGTCGGCCACTACGCTAGAACAGGCCTGGCCGGGAGCTTACCCGATAGCCTGCAACCCTGGTTTATGGCATGGGTTGACTCCCACCCTGGCGCTCGATGGGGCAGGCAATCCCCGCATTGGCTACGATACCACGTATCACGCCTACTGTCTCTATCAGGATCCAACTCGGCCCCAGGACCCGCCGTACTATCGTTTTGAACTGGTAGTGCGGGCAGTACGGGCCGTGTTCTTCCCACAACCGTAGGTCAAACTGAGGTGTGAGTATTCATTTTTCCCAAACCTACCTATTAAGAGGTCAACATAAATATGTGGAAACTTTCCGGGGACGAATTGACAAGCCGATTACCGAGCAGCCGAGAGCTGGCTCTGCTCAACTTTGCCAAAACCAAGATAAACTCATTTATCAAGTGGGATCTGGTCAAATTTTTTTATCTCAATACTTACACCCTGGACACAGTTGAAAACATTGCCACGTATATCGGGCGAAACAGAGATGTGGTCGAGCACGAGATAGAAGGCCTGGTTGAAGACGGTATCTTGGAAAAAAGGATATTAGGTAATAAATCCGTTTACGCGTTAACAACAAAAGCAGCGATACGCCCCATGGTTGACCTTTTTATATTAGCTTGCGAAGGCAGGGTATTTCGGATCAAGGCTACTACCCAAATCATTCAGGGAATGCGTTATACTGTTATGGTAAACTGACTCCTCCCCTCAAAAATCCTGACGCTAACGGATTCTGTGGCTGGCCTAAGCACGACACGGATTCTGGCACGGATGTTCACGGATAATAGCCCTCAAATCCGTGTATCCGTGTCGAAATCTGGGTGGGCTTTCCGGCAACTAAAAATTCGTTAGAACCAGCAAAAATCGAGGGGAGGCTCGATAAGCTTAAGCTTATCTTCTGTCTTGCGTTTCCCCCTCCGTTGCCTCCACATTGATAGCCTCGGCAATGTGGGTTAACCTTTTGTCAGTTTTTCCCTTTTCATCAAGGGTCTCTTGTAAAATTTGGGCAGCCCGGCCTGATCGAGTTCCTGGTGGACGGAACCCTATGTCAGTTATTAATTCTGTCATCAGTGCGTCTCGGCCCAATACCCGCATTAAATATACAAGGAGAACAAAAATGAAACGCCAAACACTTGTTGAATATAAAGATGCATCGCCAGAAATTCAGGCAATCTATGATGAAGTGATGGAAGTTATCGGCAGTCCAGATGTATTTAATTTTCTTAAAGCTTTCGGAAATAATGAGAAAGTGTTACGCGCATTCTGGTCAATGCTCAGATATACCCTCTTGGAAGGTGATGTTCCTGCTTTACTTAAACAGTTGATCCTCTTTAGGATATCTGTTGAATATGGAAATACATATTGTGCTTCCCTACATGGACGGACAGTCCTTAGAATAGACCCAACAATTACTTATGATGAATTAATAGCCATGTCTGCCGGGAGGAATATAGATATACCGGCTTCTTACGGGATAGCCATTGAACTTGTGACCCAAATGGCCTTGCGCCCTAAAACAGTAGCGGCT
>CAZUNT010000189.1:0-13637 GCA_964622215.1 uncultured Caldilineaceae bacterium | reverse complement strand
CTCCCGGACAATACACACCGACCCGGATCGTCCAATTGGTCGGTTCGGTGGGAAAGATGCCTGGCGCCAACGCTTACGAGATTGCCATGCAATTGGGCAATCTCGTAAATGCGCCGGTCGAGTATATGCCGGCCCCCGTTATTGTCGAAAGCGCCGCTGTACGTGAAGCGCTGCTACGCGACCCCACCACCCGCCGGACGATGGAGTGGGCCAGACGATGCAACCTCGGCCTGGTTGGCATTGGCGAGGTTTCCGATGATTCCACCATGATTCAAACCAACTACCTGACCGCTCAAGACTTGAAGGAAGTAGCCGAAAAGAAGGGGGTGGGCGATATCCTGTCCCGTTACTACGATATCAATGGTCAAGAAGTGCCAACTCACTGGCAAGATCGAATTATGGGGCTTGATCTTGACAAGGTCTCCCTGATTGACAATCTCATCGGCGTGGCCGCCGGAGTGGAAAAGGGCCTGGCCGTTTTAGGCGCGTTGCGCGGTGGTTATATCAATACCTTGATTGTTGATATTCCCCTGGCCCAAGAACTGTTGACCTATATGAAGCAAGAAAAGAATACAGATTTTGTTCAACCAAAAAGGCTGCTATAAGTTTGGAGGAACTTATGTCCCAACCGCTTAACGAACAAAGTGTGATTGATTATATTCGCCAGACCGATTTGATTTCAACCGTTTTTGCCAATGAAGAGACGCTCCAGAGCGTCCCTATTGCCGAAGGCAATGTTAACCTGTTGTTTCGGGTGTCCGGTACGCACGACCCCATCAACAAATCGGTATTGGTCAAGCAGGCTCTCCCCTATGCCTGGCGCTACCCCGACTTTAAGATGCCGGTTGACCGCCAACGGATTGAACAAGGTATTCTTGAAGTCGAAGCGCGCTACTGTCCCGACCAGGTACCCAAGATTTACCTGTATGATGCCGAGAAACATATTCTCGTCATCGAGGACTTGAACCGGCACCTGGTCATGCGCGAAGGGTTAATGAAGCAAAAACGGTATCCTCTTGTGGCTGAACACCTGGGCCTGTTTATGGCCCGCACCCTTTTTTATACCTCAGACCTGTATCTGTCGTCGGCTGATAAAAAAGCAATGGTGCCCCAGTTCATCAACTCGGTGTTGTGTAAAGTTCAGGAAGACTTGGTCTTCACCGAGCCTTATATCGATCATCCTAATAACCGCTGGACGAAGTTGCTCGATCCGCAAGTGGCGCAAATCCACGCCGACGATGAACTACGCAGCGAGATATTTATGATGAAAGAGGCCTACATGGCGCACGCCCAGGCCCTCATCCATAATGATTTGCACACCGGCTCGATTATGCTCAACGAAGAGGAAACGAAGGTGATTGACCCCGAATTTGGCTTCTTCGGGCCAATCGGCCATGATGTTGGCTCATACCTGTCGAATCTGGCCCTGGGCTACGCGGCTCAAGAGTATCATGCCCAAGACGCGCACGAGCGGGCCGACTATCGCCGGTGGCTGCTTGATCTTATCCGCGACACCTGGAACATCTTTGAGACCGAGTTTCTCAATTTGTGGGAAAACCAGGGCAACGGCGATTGGCCTTCGCCGCTTTTCCGCAAAAAATATATGCGCCAATTGTTGCAGGATACGGCCGGGTTTGGTGCGGCGGAGATGATGCGCCGACTGATCGGCATGGCCCACGTGCATGACTTCTGGACCATTCCCGATGATTCCATCCGCGCCACCGCCGAAGGTTTGGCTCTCAATGTGGCCCGAGCCTGGTTACTGAATCGGCATACCCTAACTTCCATTGATGAGCTGGTAAATATGGTAGCCGAGGCCAAGCCGAGTCAACCCTTTGCCTGATGTTTAACGTTCAACGTTCAAACGTTCAAACGTTCAAACGTTATTTTCACGGGAGTGCTCCATGAGTAGTTTTAACAGCATTGAATGGAAAGAGGGCGTACTGCGGCTGTTGGACCAGCGAGTATTGCCCCACGAAACCCGCTACCTCGACTACACCGACTATCGAGAGGTGGCCCAGGCTATTTACGACATGGTCACGCGGGGGGCGCCGGCCATTGGTGCTTCGGCGGCTTATGGCCTGGCCCTGACAGCCTACCACACCCAAGCCACCGCCCCCACTGTTCTACGAGCCGAGCTGGATGAAGCGGCTGAGGTGCTGCGAAAATCCCGTCCCACCGCAGTCAACCTGTTTTGGGCCATTGAGCGGGTGATGAAGCGGGTGGCGGACCCGGCCCTGGACAGTGTAAGGGCCATCGGTGAGGCGGTGATAGCCGAAGCCAACGCCATCTACGAGGAAGATATAAAAACGAACAAAGCCATTGGTTACAACGCACTGCCGCTTGTACCGGACAAGGCCAAATTTTTACACCACTGCAATACCGGCAGCTTGGCTACGGTTGACTACGGCACCGCCCTGGGTATCATTCGCATTGCCCACGAGGAGGGCAAACAGGTCCATGCCTATCTGGATGAAACCCGGCCTCGCCTGCAAGGGGCGCGTCTATCGGCCTGGGAACTGAAGCAGTTAAACATTCCCCATACCGTCATTGTGGATGGAGCTTCGGGTCACCTGATGCGCACAGTGGGGATTGATCTGTGTGTGGTAGGTTGCGACCGGGTGGCGGCTAACGGCGACACGGCCAACAAAATCGGCACTTACAACCTGGCCCTGGCGGCGCACGCTCATGGCGTGCCGTTTTACGTGGCCGCCCCTACCAGCACCATTGATATGTCGCTCAAAACCGGTGATGAGATTCCCATTGAGATACGCGACCCACGTGAAGTGACCCATGTAGGTGACTGCCAGATTACACCCGCTGATACGCCGGTAGCCAACTATGCCTTTGATGTCACCCCGGCCAAGTATATCACGGCTATTATTACCGAGGCCGGTATCGCCTACCCGCCTTATGAAGACAGTCTGGCGGAATTGATGGCCAGGTTAGCAGGTTAGCGGAGGTATTATAATGTTATTGCCCACTTCTCTTGACCTATCGGGCGAGCGTTTCAGCGTTGTCTACCGGCTGACCGGCGATGAAGCTTTGGCCCGGGTCAAAGCCGAGGATATTTGCATCGAACAGACGGTTGAATTTCCGGCCGATTTGATCCCGGAAGATGACATCCGCCGCCATATTTTTGGGCAGATCGAGTCCTTCCGACCGTTGGACGAAGGCCGGTATGAAGCGGTGATTAGCTACGCTGTTGAAACCGCCAGTTTTGAGTTAACCCAGTTGCTCAATGTCATCTTTGGCAACATCAGCCTTAAGCCGGGCATTCGGGTAGAACGGTTAGATTTATCCACCAGCCTGCTGAACAGCTTCAAAGGGCCGCGTTTTGGCCGGGAAGGCTGGCGCGAAGTGTTAAACACACCCAAACGACCCCTGCTCTGTTCTGCACTTAAACCGATGGGCTTCTCCGCGACGGCGCTGGCCGACATGGCCTACAAATTTGCTCTGGGCGGCGTTGACCTCATCAAAGATGATCATGGCCTGGCCAACCAGAGCTTCTCCCCTTTCAAGGAACGAGCCGAGCGGTGTGTGGAGGCAGTCGAGCGGGCCAACCGAGAAACCGGCTACAACTGTGTCTATTTGCCCAATGTCACCGCCCCCACCGATAAATTGGTGGAGCAATCTTTGTTGGCAAAAAAGGCCGGTGCAGGCGCGCTTGTAGTCGCGCCGGGTCTCATTGGGCTGGATAGTGTGCGGATGTTGGTCGATGATGACCGGATTAACCTGCCAATTATGAGCCATCCGGCCTTTCAGGGCAGCTACGTGACCAGCCCGGAGAATGGCTTGTCTCACTTTGTTCTGTTTGGGCAGATGGCCCGGCTGGCCGGGGCCGATGCCACCGTTTACCCTAACTGGGGAGGGCGTTTTTCCTTTAGCCGAGCAGAGTGCGCTTCCATTGTAGAAGGCTCTGCCGTGCCAATGGGTCATCTGAAACCCATCTTCCCTGCGCCCGGCGGCGGCATGAGTATGAAGCGCGTGCCGGAAATGCTGGAACTCTATGGCCGCGAGGTCATTTTTTTGATGGGCGGCGGGCTGCACCAATACAGCCCCGATTTGACGGCGAATTGCTGTTACTTTCGAGAATTGGTAGAGAAGATGTGAGCAACACGTCTATTTGACAAAGAAAGAGGGTTGTTTTAATATAAGGTGGTAATACCACATCCAAATTAATGTTAAAGTAGTATTACCACATAACGGGTAACGCAATGCCGCGTAGCCAAACCACAAATACATCATCCCCCCATCAAAACGCTTCAGCCATTAACTCGCTGGCGCGTATCCGCAGCCAAACTCCAACCCTGGTAGCTTCTGAGGCCAGGGTGGCTAACTGGGTTTTGCAGCAACCTGAAAAAATTGTGCACCTTTCTATGGCGCAAGTAGCGCAGGCGTGTGGCGTTAGTGATACCACTGTTTTACGCTTTTGCCGCAACGTGGGCTTCCAGGGTTATCTGGACCTCAAGCTCTCCATTGCCCGGGATTTGACCAGCCCTACTCAGATCATCCACGATGACATTGTCGAAGATGATGAACCGATCACCATTGCCCGCAAAGTGTTTCTATCTAACATTCAAGCCTTGTACGATACCCTGGAGGTGCTGAACGAGGAATCCCTTAACCAGGCGGTTGATTTGCTGGATCAGGCCAAACAGATTCTGATTATCGGCGTAGGAACTTCAGGGCCTATTGTGCAAAGCATGTACAATATGTTCTTTCGGTTGGGCCTTAACTGTAAAGCCCAAACCGACTCTTACCTGCAACTTATGGAAGTAGCCCTGCTTGGCCCCGGCGATGTGGTTGTCGCTATTTCCCAGTCTGGCAGTTCCACCGATCCGATCTTAACCCTTGAAGAGGCCAGACGAAACGGAGCCAGCATTATTTGCATTACCGGCAATGCTCAATCACCCATCACCCAGCATGCCGACGTTACCTTGCTTAGTGTGGCCCGGGAAAGTCGAGCCGAAAGCATTGCCTCACGTATCGCTCAACTCACCATCGTTGATGCGCTGTACGTTATCGTTTCGTGGCGTAACATGGAAACTGTAGTTCAAAATGAACGGCGAATCTGGGATGCCGTTTTGCCAAAAACATTTTAGCAACTAAACCCAGATTAGCCAGATTAGCTAATGGGAGTAATCCTCAAATGAACGTCTATGGTAAACATTATCGAACTATTTGGATGAAGAAAGATGAGGCCAAAGTGGTGCAAATTATTGACCAGCGCCATCTTCCTCATCAATTTATCATTGAAGATTTGACCACGGTGGATGAAGTGGCCTGCGCCATCAAAGAGATGCATGTGCGGGGCGCAGGTTTGATCGGCGCTACGGCCGGCTATGGGATGTACATTGCGGCCCTCCATGCCTCGCGTGACTCTGCCGCAGCTTTTATGGAGAGCCTTGTTACCGCCGGAAACAAGTTGAAAGCTACCCGCCCCACGGCCGTCAACCTGGAGTGGGCCGTGGAACGCCAACTTGAAGCTATTAAAGCGGCCGGTGATGACTTTGAAGAAAAAATCAATACGGCTTTCAAAATGGCTCAAATCATTGCCGATGAGGACGCCGAATTTTGCCGCCGCATTGGCGAACACGGCAAGACAATTATTAAGGAAATCAGCCGGCGCAAACAGGGCGACACCGTCAACATTCTCACCCATTGCAACGCCGGCTGGCTGGCCTTTGTAGATTACGGCACCGCCACCGCCCCGATTTATGCCGCCTTCGATGATGGGATCAAAATTCACGTCTGGGTAGACGAGACTCGCCCGCAGAACCAGGGCGCTCGGCTGACTGCCTGGGAGTTAAACCAGCATGGCGTGCCGCATACCATCATTGCCGATAATGTAGGCGGCCACCTGATGCAGCATGGCATGGTAGATATGGTTATCACCGGCACCGACCGCACGCTCTACACCGGCGATGTAGCCAACAAGATTGGCACATACCTTAAAGCCCTGGCAGCCCAGGACAATCACATTCCCTTCTATGTGGCTCTACCCTCGTCTACGTTCGATTGGAAAATGCGGGATGGGGTGAAAGAAATCCCCATCGAACAACGAGACGCGACGGAAGTGAAATATATCTATGGCCTGCACGATGGCGAAATCAAATCTGTTCTATTGACTCCCGCAGACAGCCCTGCGGCTAACTATGCCTTTGATGTCACCCCGGCTCGCCTGGTCACCGGATTAATCACCGAACGCGGCATCTGTGAGGCTTCAGAAGAAGGAGTTTTCGGGCTGTATCCCGAAAAAAAGGGTTAAGACGAATATAATTTTGAATTTACGTAAGGAGTACCATTATGGCTTATCATCCTCTAGATGTAAAAAGTGTCATTGACTATGTTAAAAATCGTCCAACAATGGAATCTGTTTTCTCTAAAGATGCAGTGCTTTCGGCCAAAGAGGTCGGTGATGGTAACTTAAACCTGGTCTTTATTATCGAAGATCAAAACAATTTACAGAATTCGGCCGTGGTCAAGCAGGCGCTGCCTTATTTGCGGGTGGCCGGTGACTCCTGGCCCCTCACCCGCGAGCGGATGCGCTTTGAAACCCAGGCCCTGCTCAAACACAACGAATTGGCCCCGGGTTTGGTTCCCCTGGTGTACGACTTTGACGACGAGATGTCACTGGTGATTATGGAGTACCTGGGCAAACACGAGATTATGCGTAAACCGTTGGTAGCGCGCAAACGGTTCCCCAAGTTTGTTGACCATATCACGACTTTCCTGGTCAACTCTCTCTTCTACACCTCCGACCTGTACCTGACCGGCCTGGAAAAGAAAGAACTGCAAAAACAGTTCATCAATCCACACCTGTGCAAAATTCAGGAGGATTTCGTTTACACCAATCCTTATATGGAATCGAAGGAAAACAATTGGAATCCCCTGGTAGATAAGGAAGTACAGGCGGTTCGCGCCAACGCCGAGTTAAAAATGGCTATGGCCGAAATGAAAGAAGCCTATATGACCCATGCTGAAGCCCTGATCCACAGCGATTTGCACACCGGCTCCATTATGCTCAACCAAGAAGAAACAAAGGTAATTGACCCTGAATTTGGATTTTTCGGGCCAATGGCCTACGATGTAGGCGCGGTGTTGCAAAACCTGGTTCTAAACTACCTTTCCCACTACGCCCACACCCCCGACCGGGCAGAACGGGAAAGCTACCAGGCCTACCTGCTCGATATGGTCCGCGACATTTGGAATGAATTTGCGCGCAAGTTTGATCAAACCTGGGCGGAAAATAACCGGGGTGAACTGGTCCCGACCAAGTATTGGGATTTCCCCGGCGGCGCCGAAGCCTTCGCCGAGTACCGCCGCCGTTACCTTTTACGGCTTCTGCAAGAAACTGCCGGTCACGGGGGGACCAAATTCCTGCGGCGGATGATGGGGATTGTCACCGTGTGGGATATTTCCAGCATTAAAGACCCCCAAAAACGAGCCGTGGCTGAACGATTAGCTATTCGCATCGGGACGCGTTGGGTGCTGGAACGCCGCCAGGTGACCCGGATTGATGACTTGATCGGTATAGTTCAGGAAGAGACTAAAAATGTCGAGATCTAAAGGATTAGAATAAGTCACAAGGAGGTGATGTCTATTTCGTAATCCTTAATTAGCGCTGCTTTTGGTGATTAAAAACTAAACTATCAAAAGGAGAAAGACAATCATGGCAAACATTATACGTCATAAAGGTGAAGGTATGAGCCGCCGCGAATTTATGATGAGCAGTTTTTTGCTCGGGGCCGGTGTGGCTGCTCCCACCATATTTTCGTTAGTTAATGCGCGTCGCGCTCAGGCGCAAGACAAACCACTCCGCTGCGCTATGTCAAACGCAGGGCTGGCGGCCAGTTGGTGCGCTCAGGGTAAGGAAACCGCCGAATTATGGGGTAAGTGGCTTGGCGTCGAAGTGACCTGGTTTGATGGCAAATTTGATACCGCCATCCAACGCAGCGCCGTTGACCAGATTGCTACCCAGGCCGACCAGTGGGATTTTGTAGCCATCCAACCCTTCAGCATTGACTCGTTGGTTGAGCCGGTCCAGGCGCTTATTGACGCCGGGGTGCCGGTCATTGATATGGACACCCTTATCGCCCCCATGCCGGAAATGGAAAAGATAGGTGTTCTCACTTTTATCGCTCCCGACAATGTCTTTATGTCGGAATCGGTGGTGCAGCGCCTGGTTGACCGCATGGAAGGTAAAGGCCAGATCGCTATGACCTGGGGTGCGCAAGGACACAGCGGCGCTCAGGGACGGGCCCAGGGCTTCTATAACATTGTGGCTAAATACCCCGACATTGAAGTGGTAGACGACCAGCCGGCCGACTGGGATGTGACCCGGGTGGCTTCCATCTGGGAAACGCTGCTCAATCGCTACCCCGATTTGAAGGCGGGCTTTTTGCACAATGACGATATGGCCCTGGCGGCCAAGCAGGTGGTAGATAACGCCGGCCTGGGCGATCAAATTTTGATCGGCGGCATTGATGGGATGACCAGCGCCATTGAAGCGGTTATCGATGGGCGTTTGGTTGCTACCGCTCGTAACTCGGCCCCCCGGGTTCACGGCGGCGCGGTGCTGCTTGGCTACTATGCGGCTACGGTAGGGCTGGAGCAAGCTATGGCAGATGTGCCACGCTTCGTTTTGGTCGACGGTCCGGCCATTTTTGCCGATGTGGACAGCGATCCCAAACTGGTGGAGACCCCATGGAAACTGCGCGGCTATGGACAGAGCACCGCACCCGGTCTCAAATGGCTCCAAGAACAACTCGTCTTTTAAAATCATACTTTACTATAGGGGCAGCGCTTGCGTTGCCCCTATAATCGAATAAAATAACTTTCCACAGAGAGAGAGCCGGATCTTGAACACTACACCTGTCCTTGAACTGAAAAATATCGCCAAACGCTTTCGGACGCTGCAAGCCCTGGCTGAAGTGGATTTTGATTTGCAACATGGCGAACTACATGCGCTTGTGGGTGAAAATGGGGCCGGTAAGAGCACCCTGGTACGTATTCTGGCCGGCGTCTACACTGAGTACCAGGGCACGTATACACTTGACGGCCAGCCGGTTCACCTCCATTCACCCCACGATGCCCTGGCGCAAGGCATCGGCATGATCCACCAGGAGTTGAGCGTCATCCCGGAGCTTTCGGTAGCCGAAAATATCTTTTTGGGGCGGCAGCCGCTCACCTCCATCGGGACGGTCGATTGGGGCAAAATGAACGCCGTAGCCACAACCGAATTGAGTAAACTTGGCTTCAAATTGAATGTTCAGGCCCCCCTGGGTCAATACCCGCTCGGTATTCAGCAGGTGGTCGAAATCCTGCGCGTCATTCTTTCCGGAGCGCGTATCCTCATCATGGATGAACCCACCTCAGCTCTCTCTCTGGCGGAAGTCGAACGGCTGATTGAACTTATCAGCACCTTACGCCAGCAGGGGCGCAGTATCATCTACATCTCCCATTTTCTGGAAGAAGTGATGCGCGTGGCCGACCGTATCACCGTTTTGCGCGACGGGCGCAAGGTAGCCACGCTCAACCGCGACCAGGCCAGCATGAATGAACTCATTTCGCTTATTTTGGGGCGCGAAATTAGCGCCTCGCTGCCGTCGGCCATCACTGCTAACGGCAGCCGCGCCCGGCTTGAGGTAAAAAATCTGAACGCCGATTGCTTCAGCGAGATTAACCTCGAAGTTGCTCGAAGTGAAATCGTGGGGCTGTATGGCGCTGTTGGGGCAGGACATTTTGAACTGGCAAAAGCCATTTTTGGCCTATACCGCTTTGACTCCGGCGTTATAGCCGTTGATGGCCAAACCTTCCCTCATCACCACTCGGCGCAATATGCCATTGAGCAGGGAGTCGCTTATGCCATCGAAGCGCGGCGCAAGAGCCTGTTTATGGACGAGGCTATTTACAAAAATGTCACCCTGCCCCATCTGAGCAAAATTGGCCGGCTTGTCCCCAGCCGGTCGGCCGAGTTGAGCGTAGCCGAGCCGGCCATCCAGATGGTCAACGTGCAACCGCCCGACCCCTTCAACGCCGTCGGCAAACTTAGCGGCGGCAACCAACAGAAGGTGGCCCTTGCCCGTTGGCTTACCTATCCACCCAAAGTTTTTATCGTCAGCGAACCAACCCGCGGGATGGATGTAGGCGCCAAGAACGAAGTCCTGAGTATTTTACGAAATTTACGTAACGAAGGCTATGCCGTGTTGATCGCCTCTTCTGAGCCGGAGACCATTTTGGCCGTGACCGACCGGATTATAGCGATGTCGCGCGGGCGGATCGTGGCGCAGTTAGAAAATAAAAATCTAGATAAAGAAGATTTGATGAGGCTTTTGTAACTATGACCGCAGAGACTTCTCCCACTTTAGCCCGGCAGCGCGCCGAAACCTCACGCGAAATCTGGTCGCGCCGTCTGCGCGCCCTCGCCCCCCTGTGGACGTGGTTAGCGCTGGTTGTCGTCTTCTCCCTTGTTTCAGACACTTTTATGCGCCTGGCCGTATTCAACAACATCCTGGCGCAGGTGTCCATCCTGGCCTTGTTTGGCACGGGCATGACGGTGGTGCTGCTGACCGGGCAGATTGACCTGAGCATTGCCTCTGTTGCGGCCTTGAGCGCCATGATTTCCGGCCAATTATTCACCATCTACGGGCTGCCCGAACCCCTGCCGACGATAGCCGCCCTGGGCGCAGCGACGTTGCTGGGTCTAATCAATGGGATTGCTACGGCCAAACTGCGCATCCCTTCCTTTATGTCTACCCTGGCTATGTCGCTCATCGCCTCCGGGCTAACAGTTTGGGTCAGCAAAGGGCAGACTGTTTTTGAGATTTCCAATTGGGCCAAATTTATGGGCAGCCAGCCGATCGGCGGCATGCGTTCCGGCTTCATGATTATGTTTGCCATCCTGGCCCTGCTTATTGGACATCTGGTTTTGCGCTACACCCGTTTTGGACGCTACATTTATATGACCGGGGCCAGCCCCACCGCGGCCCGGCTGGCCGGCGTCAGCACCGATACCATTATCATCGCTGCGCTGACTATCTGTGGTCTTATGGCGGGTGTGGCCGGCGTTGTCAATATGGGACGTTTGGGCAGCGCGCAGCCGCAAGTGATTCAGAGTTTTCTAATTGAGGGTATCGCTGTGGTGGTGCTGGGCGGCACATCGCTCACGGGTGGGCGCGGGAGTATGTGGCAAACGGTGCTAGGCTTACTCATTTATGGCACTTTGCGCAACGGCCTGGACAACATTGCCCAGATTGACAGTTTTGCCAAAGAATTTATCACCGGCTTGGTCTTGTTAATCGCGCTTATCATCAACGTCATACTTTCTGGCCGAGCCGAACGAGATCAAACCTAGAAGGCCGGGTGAAAAAGATCAAAAAATCCCTGGCTTGGGGCAAGCCAGGGATTTTTGATTTGTTCAGCAGAGTTGGCTATTGTCAATTATTCGAGAGTGATAGCCTCCCCTTCGCAACCGGCGACACAAGCCTGGCACTCGATGCAATCATCGGGATCACCCGCTACCACTGCGACTTCCCTACCGCCTTTTTCGATTACTTCAAAGAGTTCGGAAGGGCAACTATCGACACAGGTTGCGCACGCCGTACATTTTTGTTCGTCAATGATGATGGTGGCCATAAGTAGTTTACCTCTAGGTGAAATAAAGTTGATCCTTGTCAAGGATAGCGAATCATCCCCCCAATGAACAGTGTCATTTGTCGTAAATTAAAGTGACATTTGTAATATTCCTTACGAACTGAAACGAACCCTGAATGTACAACTGAGGTCACGGAACGACTCTAATCCGGTAAATCTAAAGCGATGCGCAAGGCATAATTCATCTCTTCAACCTTATCCGGTGGTAACATCCCGATATAGTGCGTTAGAACCAACTTGGGTAAACTCACCAACTCGTCACAGTGAATACTACTGTTGTGTTTGAGACCTTCATCTGGTCCGATCACTACTTGAGAGGCTAATCCATCGTGGGTGGTATAAATCGGGGCACAGACCACTGTTGAAAACCGCGAATCTAACAGGGCTTGACGGCTAACGATGACAAACACTCTGAACTTCTTGGGGTCTTGGCTGGGATGAGCCAGCCGATAGAGTTCACCCCGTTTCACAGTTGAACCTGGTAGGTTAGCACATCGAGGGCTTCGGCATTGAGCCGGTCAGCATTCCGATTAATAATCTCAATATCGCGGGCATTTTGTTGGTTGCGGACGACCTGTTTGATGAAGGCCCAAATAGCCGCTTCAATAAAATCAGAGCGATTTTTATAATCTTGACCGTACTGGTCAATGGCTTTTATCAATTCATCAGAGAGGGTAATCGATGTTTTGACTTTCATACCGCAACTATACTCTGCCTGGGGTATGATGTCAAATTATCGAAATTATTCTTACGGTAAACGGTGCCCCGTTTAATCGCTGGCTTTCTTGGTCACAACATTGGCGTCTTAGATTTGTATTCTAGATAGGGAGGGTTGGATAGAAAGAAAATTCGATTACGGTTTAGCGTCATCACATCGTAATCGAATGTTGAGGTAGAGCCAAAAAAGCGTAATCGAATTTTTTACGACTACGGTACTTCGGCCCGGTTAAGGTAACACGGATGTTTGGACCACGAACGATACGAAAGGGGCGAAAGCCGCGAAAGAAATGCTTTCCCTTTCGCGTTTTTCGCGGTATTTCGCGGGTTTCGTGGTCCAAACACTTGAGTTGGCTGTGGCCTGCTGTGCATCAGTTTAAGCGCCGCTCACCGTAAAATCAGGCTTTCTTGGTCAACATTCGAGCCTCAGTACACTTCACACCTCACCGTTACCAGTGACGTATGGTCGGATACGCGAAGCGTACTGGTGGCGGAACACCAGGTTCGTCCTGGACTTTGTCCAGCTCGAACAGCTACTTACTCAACTTCGTATCGCACACAACTGTAATACATCGGTGGGCCGCTCTTTTCTATTAACCCAAGTTCACTATAAATGGAGAACAGAATCTCATCGGAAGTATCACCTTGACACCCAAGAATACGATTTCAGTTCAACCATTTCTCCTTCAATTACTCTGTTTTGCTTCTGCGTTATTAGTTTACCTCGCTTTGCTAAAATCTGTTCAACAACATCATCGGCAAAGTCTGAATGCAATAGATCGTTATTGACCATAAATGGAATAATATGATTGTAAATTTCTGTAATACTTTTTGGTGTACCGTCAATGAAACCCATAAGTTCAAGTTCAACTTTTGTAATTGCCTCATCAAAACAAGTTTCTCCAAACCCACTTACCTTTTCTGATTTCTTAAAAACGTAAACAAAATGTCCTCGCAATGATCCTTTGGCACTTTTAGTCGTTTGGGTAAAAGAAACTTCTCCATCTTCAGCGGGTAAACATTCCTGTAGAGAAAAATGAGCATTATGTATAGACTCAAGTAATATACGCCAAACCTTCATACTTTTATTATTGAACGTTACGACCAAAAATCCATCATTCCTTAAGACACGATGGCATTCTTTGAAAACCAAAGTAAGTTTGTAGCTATAATCTTCTTCAGAATGCTGTTGATCAATAATAATTTCGTCTTTTGTTTGAACATCAAATTGAAGCCAAGCGTTCCAAAGTGTAGATAGATTG
>CAZUNT010000188.1:2321-13651 GCA_964622215.1 uncultured Caldilineaceae bacterium | reverse complement strand
CAACTGCCAGCAGTTTCGCCCAGGATTGGCTGGATAACCGGCTGCGCCACACCATTGAACTGGTCGTAGAGTCTGTTTTTGGGCAAAAGATACCTGTTGAATTTCGTGTGGCCACCAACGCCGACTATCAGCCGGATCTATTCTTCACCGGCACGTACCGGGATGCCTACAACGCGATTGTTCAGCCAGACAAACAGCATTATTGCAGTCGCTACTTTCATCAAAACTGGTTGCCACTTCTGGGACCGGAACTGTGGCTACTAATCTGGGAAATGCGGACAAGGTGCAGTTGGAATTGGAAAACGGGTGAGATTAGACGCGACGTAGTTGAGGCAACCGCCCAAGAGTTAGGAGCTGCTATTGGGGTAAGCGAAAGCACCTTTTGGCGTTTGCTTAAACACGAACACGCCCCAAGATTTATTACTCGCGTTGGGACCAAACGTCGGTATTCGAAAACCCAAAGCGGTACGGTCAACGAGAAAAATATTTGGCGGGTTCGGTTAGATGATCCATTAACACCAGCAGATGAGGAGAAGCTAAAACAGCAACTCTCTCCCTGTCAAAATGACAGTGAGACGGGTGTCTCCCTGTCAAAATGACACTTGATTCTACCTGTCAAAATGACAGGGAGGCTTAGGCGTCTCCCTGTCATTTTGACAGTTGATTAATTAATTCTTTTAAATCTTTTAAACCTGAATATATATCTTCTTTCCACGTGGAAAAATAAACGGCCCGGCTTGCGCCTGACCGCGCTCACCGGGCCTGACCAAACAGATACACTGGAGGTATCTATATGGCTCACTCAATCTTACCCCAAAAAATCATTTTGAAAAAAGCGGCCCTCTCCCGCGAGGAGGTGGCCGGATGATCCTTAACATCGTTGATCTACCGCGCAGCGCCTATCACGTCCTGCCGCCTCACCGCTGGCAGGTGGCCTTGACCCTGGCCGCCATCATTGTGATGGCCGTCATTTGGGCGGTTACATAATTCTCAGGCGGTTACATAAATCCAGAATGTAACCCTAAACGGGCTGTAAACCACCCAAAACACATATCTCATGAATTACGTAACCCGTAACCGGAGTAAAGACTATGAGCCTGCTACAAAAAATTGTCCTCCGAATTTATGATACCACGGGGATGCTGCCTGTGAACGCGGTGCAGAGTCAACAAGGGAATTATCTGATCAACGAATTTATCTTGACCCCGTTTCTGTACGTCATCACCATCAACCCGCTGCAGATCAGTTCCAAAGAGTTCACGACCGACAGGTTGATGAATGATCTCAAGTTAGTCACTAACCTTGACGCGAGCGAGTCCGTAGCCATTGATGTTCACCGGGGCTTCGTCTGTGTCCAGATTCCCCGGCCGGCCGAGGAGCGCGGCAAGCTGGTCTTGACCTCGACCAACGTTCCTCGCGGCAGCGGTCTGCGGGTCCCACTGGGCTTGGACATCATGAATTTGCCGGTGGATGTGAATTTCGCTAACGAGATGAGTACCAACCTGTCTTTCCTGGGCGTGCCGGGCAGCGGCAAAAGCGTGGCTATGCGCCGCAGCATCGTCACCCTGGTTAAAAACAACTTGCCGGCAGATGTCCAATTTTTGATGATCGAAGTCGCCAAGGACGGCCTGGACCTGCGCATCTTCAGCCAGTTGCCGCACCTGGTTCATCCCGTTATTACCGACGCCAATGAGGCAGCGCTGGCGCTGAAATACCTGGTGGAGCAGATCAACCTGGGCAAACTACCCTACAAGCTGTTTGTGTGCATCGACGAAGTGGCCGAACTGATCAAACGCCGGCCGGATTGTATAGGCTACCTGATGAGCCTGGTCTCGCAGGGACGCGCTCAGAACGTGGTCAATTTGCTGGCGACCCAACTCAGCGACCGCGACACCCTGGGCGACGGCAAGGCTATCTTCAAGCAGATTCATTCGACCGTGTTAGGCAAAGCCGGCAACAAACAGCTATCCTACATCCTGGGCAACAAAAGCGACCTGCACGCCGAGGAGTTGGTTGGCAGGGGTGATTTGAAGCTCAATGCTAACAATTCCTCCAACCGTTTCGCCGGCATCTTTACGACTGTCGAGGAACTTCAGGGACTGCCTAAAACGAGCCAAATCAACCGGCTGCCGCTGGGGGAGGCGATGCCGGAGCCACGACCGCCTGAGCGGGGCGCGCCGGGGCGACTGATCCCCGCCTCGGTCGTGGCCGAGGGGTTGATCTCGCTTCAGCGCCAGGTCTACGAGCAGGAATACCGCGAGCAAATGCGCGGCCGGGAGTATTTTGTCCTGCCGGTCTCGCGGGTCAAGGAGTTGGGGCGCAATCCTCAGATTTTCAAGGAAAAAGATCAACCCTACCTGGTGGAGATTTACAAAGAGTTACTCAAGAGAGGGGCAAGGCTATGTGGAAAAAATTGAAAGGCTTCTTAACCCTGGCCGGGCTGAGTATGGTGATTGTAGTGATCGGCCTGGTGGCGGCTTGCGTCTGGATCGAGCTATTTCTCATTCCCCGGCTGCTGGCCAAGGCCGGCTATTCCAACGCGGTCGTGCTGCACGTGGTGGTCATCATCGCCATTGTCGGCCTGACCGCGTTTGTTACCGCCTGGCTAACTCGCTCGACCATTTTCACCGTCCAGGAGAAGCTGGTGACGCAGCACCTCAACAACCTGACCAGCGCCATCGAGCAGGTGGTCAGCGGGGCCTGGACCAACCAGGCCAGCGTCGAAAAGGCGGTCTTTATGACCGGGGCCAAGCTGGGCTACGACGTGCGCGACGTGCTGCCTCCCCCACCCGACCGGAGCCAGATTCTGGAAGGCATCGCCGCCATGAGTCTGCCCCAGCCCAAACAGCTTACCGGCGAGTCGCCGGAAGTCATCGACACGATGGGTCAATATATGGACCATCTCAACCAACGCAAAGAACGTTTATCCGTCTAAAGGAAATCAAACCATGAAGAAACGAGTGACTTCCAATCATCTCATCTGGCTAATTTATCTACTTCTCTTGGGCGTGCTGCTGCCTCACACAGCCTGGGCTTTTGCCAAATTTGAGCCGGAAGGCTACGGGTTTGTGGCCTGGGGAGGAGCATTCGCTTTCGAGGCGGCTATCGCCGTTTTGACCCATCAACTGGCCAGGCACATCGAAACAACGGCGAAGATCAAATTCGCCTGGCGAAAATTTGCCGCTCGTTACCTGAACGCCTACGGCGGCGGCTTACTCATTGCCTGGTTGGTATCGACGTTGGCGAACCTGGCCCATTCGGTCGAGTTCGGCCAATCTCTCAAGATATTCGATGCTTATGGTCTTCCTGCCCCGATCTACGCTATCGCCTTCGGCGCGATCCTGCCCACCACCTCACTCCTGTTCGCTCGGATTCTGTCCAATGTCATTGAGGACGATCAGTCCGAAGCTGAACCGAACCCGGAACTGGAGAAAACGAAGGAGGCCATTCGGGACCTCAAGGCCCAGCTTCGCCAGAGCGAAACGCGAGCGAATGAGGCCGAACAACGAGCGAATACCGCCGAACAACAGGCAAATGAAAGCGAATTGCGATTTCGGGCTGCCGGAGATATTTTTGTCAGACTTATGGAAGGGCCGAAGCGTGACCGGGTGCTGGCGGCGATAGAACGCTGGCCGCAACTTCCAGCTTCGTCGGTGGCCATCATTACCGAAACATCGCCGAGTTATGTTTCGGAAGTCAAAAACGGCGCCAACGACAAGAACTAATTTCCAAGTGGAAGCGGAGGCGCTGTGCTGCTGCACCGGATCAACCCCGAAAAAAATGAGGCTCGGTTCTACCTGGTCGAAGCCGGATCGTCCCTGCTTGATCCTTACGTGGTTTGGCGGTTGTGGGGCCGCATCGGCGGCCACCAGCGGGGAATGATCACCCCTTGCCCTTCCGCGGAAGCAGCGGAGGTCCTGACCAGCCGGCTGGTGCAGCGCAAGATCAAGCACGGCTATAAGCCCGTAGGAGAAACGAATGAGCCGAAAGAAGAAGGCCAAACCGAAGAAAAAACAGCCGCCGGTGATCCAGCGGCCAGACAAGCTGGTAGGACATTGCCCCAACTGTAACAGTGCGCTCAGCCTGCGCACAATTGAAAAATTCCCGATCCCGGTTGAGGGGTTGGGTGGTCTATCATCTCAAATCCTGCTACTACTGCGGCTAGCAGACACGGTAAAAAATTCATAGACTTGCCTTCAGCAACCGATTCGGGAATGATAGAAACCAGCGGTACTCCTGTTGAATTGGAGGTGACTGCTCTTACCCATGCTGCTGTGTACGCTTCTCAATTGCCTCTAGTACGATCGATGCCATTTCTCTCTGTTGTGTATTACCTATCTCCAGTAGAGTCTCAAGAGGCTCTATCGCAGCTTCACCAATGAATAAAAGTACGGCAGATGCTTTAGAAACCTCCTTTTCCGATGATGAACTTAACATTGCAATCAAAGAGTCAACAGCAGGTTCTCCAATCCTAGCTAATGCCAGAGTCAATCTTATCACATTTGACTCATCGCTTTCTTTCAGGTGTTGAATCAGAGATTCGACAGCAGGTTCTCCAATCCTAGCTAATGCCAGAGTCAATCTTATCACATTTGACTCATCGCTTTCTTTCAGGTGTTGAATCAGAGATTCGACAGCAGGTTTCCCAATCATCCCAAGTGCTAAAACCGATTTGAATATTTTTGAATTATCGATCTGCTCTAGATGCTGAATCAGGACAGCAATGGCAGGTTCTCCAATCGCCTTCAATGCAGCACTTAACTCTTCTATTTTTTTCGACTTGTTTTCATTCTCCAATCGTTCAATAAAAAGGTCTATTGCCCGCGACTTTATCGCATTAAGGACACCCATAACAGCAGTCCTGATATATGCATCTGGGTGAACCAAATCGGCGGCAAATCTTAAGATTGTCGAATCCTCAACAGAGTTCCAAAGTACATCATGATTTTTATCATTTAACGCTGAGAGAATTACCATTGCGCCAGCACGCTGATAGGTGTCAGAACTTGATAGTGTTGACAGCAATTGCTCCATGGACGGATTACCGATATGAACGAGAATTTGCCTAATGTGGGTATGACCCTGCGCGTGTTGACTCCCTAGACCCTCAGACAAAAAAGGAATTGCACTTATTCCGGCATGTATTAAGGCAACAAAGGCGGTCTTGTGGACAGTTTGATTATCGTGACCAAGTGCCGCAATCAAGCTTCTAATACCTTCAGAGCCAAGGCCAAGTCCTCCAAATACATAGTCAAGTTTGCAGAATACAAATGCAAGTAGCAATGCTTCTTCTTGAGATTCGGTTTGTGCGAGAGCTTCGATCAAGTGTGAAGAGATATCTACCCTTGCCACTTTAGGAACCTTTAATAACACGTCAAAACTTGCTGGTGCAACCCTCGTTATAAGATCAAGAAGAGCCCTTTTAGACTCTTCAAAAGACTGGTCATCAAGCGGAGGCTCCTCATCAAGAACCATAGGCAGAGGCAAAGCATCTTCAGCCTTGAGCATTACAAACTTCACAGAGTTCTCGAAATTGTTGGCACCGGCTTCGTGAAGGCAATCGTAGATAGTCTGAAGATATAGCTTTCCAAATTCATTGCTAATTTTGACTAATACAGCAGGGGGCAGTGGCCCTACTCTGAGTTGAACTTGTGTCAGAAGTCGCATAGGAGCCAGAAAGTCGACAGCTGTAACTCCCTCTGCCCTCATTCTGTCCAAATCCCCTTGAAACCTTCGGCTAAGTCTAACTAAAGCCCTTATAGCATTTGGTTGGATTCTGCCGTCTGGTTCGATTATTTCTACAGCTTTAGATTTGTGTCGCTCAACTAAGTCAGTGAGAGCAAATGCTGCTTTTCCCACATAAGCACGATAGGCGGTAGATAGTTCTCGACGCTTGTGTACGATTGCTTTCAAGGAGTGAAACAAATCTTCAATGCGGTCTAGTATTTTGAGCGAACTGTCGATAGATTCAAATTCATCATTTGAGGCTTCAGGCGTATTCTGGGTCGACTCATCTAATTGCTCACTTTCGGTCAAGTTGGGAGCTTCAATCACCTGCCGTTCACGAAGTGCCCGTTGAAGCATCTCAATTCGAACTTCAAGATCAACCAAATCTCTCATTTGTCGTGCCAATTCGTGATAACGTTGCTGAAGTATGTTATCTTCAGTTGGAATATCCATAATGGTAAGGATATGTTGCTTCGCTGAAGCGTGAGCCACACCTATGACACCATTCTTGGGTATGAGGATTGCCATTTCACCGTCCCGCAAATGATTACGAGCGCGAAACATATCAGCAGGAAAGAAAGCCCCTTCCAAGTATTGACTATTAATGAACGTTTCTTCACCAATTCTAATAACATATTCGTAGTCTAACTCTGTGGCCAAATCCGTCTCTTGCAAAACGTCAATTATCAGATCACGATGAGATGACCATTGCCATCCTGA
This sequence comes from uncultured Caldilineaceae bacterium, assembly GCA_964622215.1. Lineage (GTDB taxonomy): Bacteria > Chloroflexota > Anaerolineae > 4572-78 > J111 > DSQQ01. The sequence goes on along the minus strand of CAZUNT010000188.1, from coordinate 7,204 downwards.
CCACTTGTCGTTGACGAACCACACCAAGTCCTGTAATGCCTGGTGTTTTTCCTCATCCGAAAGGCTTTGAAATGTCGAGTTCTGGTACAATCGAGAAACGGCTATATCAAGCTCTGTAGGAAAACTAATTGATTCCGTAATGTGATATGTACTCTCATCTCTGGAAGATGGAACAGATCCCCATCGCTCAAGACAGACAGCTTCCACTTGGGTCAACTTATCACGCGATGGTTCTCGTATTCTAGTGCTTTCTTCACTCATTTTAGGAATCCTATAGTTAATCTATATGCACAATGCGACCTGTTTCTTTCCCAGTTAACGTAAAACTGGAAAACTGCATCCCGCCCTCAAGGCTAATGCAAGTTCCTGCTGGTAGAATCACCTTTAGGGGACCGAAGAAAGATGGGTCTCGTTCCACCATAGCACCGATGCGACTGAAAGAGTCTAGGCCACGGAAGTTGACCTGAATCTTTTTGTCTCTCAACGCCTTCGCAATGTGAGTAGCCGGCTGTTTCTCGCCCAGTTCTCCACCAAATATAAAAGTGATTGGCTCGGCAATCATCATAGCTTGAGGTGATGTCACAAATTCACCCAGGATTCCTTTTACCCGTGATAGTTGTCTAGATTGACGGGTGAACTGCAAAGAGTCTTCGAGGCGCCGCTCAAGTTCTCGTGATGGAAGCGTTGTATATTGCCTAGATAAATCAGCCATCGATCTCGACAGAAGTTCCATTACGAGATTTTGTAACTTTGTTACCTGCCGACGTATTTCATCTATACTGTCACCAACCGAAGTCTGTGCTTTCAACTCATTGATGATCAACGTAATATTGACATCCTGTCCAGCTATAATTGAGTTGAGGAAGTCTCTAACGTTGTCGATGTTTACGCCACTGGTGTGTTTGTTAGTGTCAGATGACCCAGACTCATTAGCCATTTAACCCTCTCCTAAAACCAAGTTTTGGGTTTTCTTAGGAACTATCACAAAGCTTCGGCTTCACCATTGTGGATGAAAATTTGACCTCACCCCACCCTCACTCACGCATCACATCAGGAAGGGGTGTTTTCAGGGAAGAATTTTACCTTGACAGGTCACTTCAAAATATCCTTTGTCAAGAAAGCCGAAATGGACTGTAGGCCCTCTGAATTGCACACAGACTCTGACTTCAGCTCGCTAACCATAACTTAGTTATCCACAGCACAGCCACGCTCATCTTTTCCACCAGGGGTTCAAGCTTTTCGGCTATTGGTTTTACCGCTTGACCTACCCCAACTGCTTTTTCAGCCACGGTCTTGGCCCCATCTAAAATGCCGCTCAGTAAGGTGGTAGCTTCTGTCAAATTCTCTTGTAGAGACTTGGCCTCTTCGGGTTTCATCTCCGGCGTTTCTTCTATCTTTTTAGCCACATCCTTCACACTTTGTTCAGCGCCTTGAGCAGCGAAAGGAGAAGCTGAGGATATCTCCTTTAACGTTTCTTGTTGAGCTGTAATCTGAGCTATATCCCGCTGGATTTCTGCCAAGAGTTGCTTAAGTTCTTCAAGCGTAGGTTCTTTGTCAACAGCGGTAGGTCGTCCACCAAGGGTGATGCTAGCATCTCTGCCAACAAAAATACTATCAACGATATTACCGCCGACATTCCCAATCGTTACTCCGCCAGACTGCTTATCATTTGTCATTTATGTTCCTCCCTATATATTCAGACGCAGAAATATGATGTCTAGAGACATTTAGTTGAATTAGCACTTTCTCTCAGGTTTTGCATGATTTGCCAGCCTAACAATTTTTGATGCCGCAGGTACAGCTATCAAATTTAAAAGCCGTACCTGCGGCTCTTAAACAAAAAACGCCGCCCTTTGACCAGGCGGCGCGAATATGCTATCATGCACACAATAAACCGGCTTGGGTGCGCATTCACCTGATCCGGACGAAGCCCCGCTCGCAACGGGGCTTTTTCATTATTAGTATGATAACATAACTGGGTTTAATTGACAATCATCATCTGCAGCAATTCCAAATTTGGCAATTGAGGGGATCACCTTCCCGGAAGCTTCGCTCAATTTTTACGACAAATCACCTTTTGGGAGCTTCCGGGAAGGTTATATTTGGAATTGCTGCATCATCTGATTCTATAGTCCCCTTCCACCCTTCGACTTCGCTCAGGGCAGGCGTGGAAGGGGACTATTTACTGTTTATTCCGCGTAAGCCGCGCCGCCGCCCACCAGGGTCAGCTCCCCCACGTCAAAGCCGAGATCCGGCTGGATGACGGTCTCACCGTCGGTTTCGGTTTTGCTATCCAGGTAAGCCTGGACCTGTTTCTGCACCGCCTCCTCGGTGTACTCCTTGAGGCGGACAGTCAACTCCCCCAGGTTCTTGCCGCCGCTCTCCGTATAGACTTTAGCGACTTTGCCATAAGCGTTCATGGCATGGTTAAAAGCGCCGTTGACCCCCGGATCGCCGTTCTTTTTGACCGGCTTCTCGGTGGGGTCGCCATAAGCGTAGAACTTGATACCGTCCACCTCGACGAAATAGTTGACCATCTCCCGCACCGCATTTTGCTTGAACTGCTCGCCCTTGTCGGGGAAGGGTTTATTCAGGCCGAAGTCGGCCCAACCTTTCGGTTCCTCAGCCGGCCGCTCGGCTTCATACAGCGCCCGCATGATCCGCTCCGGCATCCCCCGGAACATCCCGCCCGGCACATCCCGGATCATAAAGGGATTCATCCCCGGCCGCTCGCGGCACTCGCGCACGATCACCCCGTAGCCTTTTTCATCTTTGAAGGTTTCCAACTTGATGTTGAAGGCCAGCTTCCAGCGGGCTTCCTCGGTCGCAGACAGCGTATCACGATCGCGCTTTTCTTCGACGTTTTTCTTGCTGGCATTGTAGACGTGGGTGATCACAAAAACCGGGCAGTTGACCTCCATAATGACCGTGACCACAACCATCATCGTCACCGCCTTGAGCGAGTGGCCCGACGACCCCACACCGGTCATGCTCTTAAGTTGATTGGTCATGGACGATCCCCGGTAGATGTGGGTCACGGTATCCACGCTAAAGAGGGCCACGTTGTCAAAGACTTTACCCCGCAGGTCGGCGCTGATCTCGTCCTGGACCGCCGCCACGTCCAGCGGGTTAGCCGCCGGGGCCAGGGTGGTTTCATTGCCCAGGACTTCGGCGTACTCGTGTTCCCGGCCATCGGTCGGCCAGACGTAGCACTTGTTTTTATTCAACGCCTTGGCCAGCCACAGGGCGAAGGAAATCGCCAACTGGCTTTTGCCGGTTTCGGGTTTGCCGGTGCAGTGGATCAAAGGTTTGGGATATTTGCCCAAGATCGGGCGAGCTAAAACTTGTCTTGCCATAGTTAATTCTCCTTGCTATTATAGGGGGATGTCATCATCCCCAGCTTGATGGATGACCCCGCCCGTTTCTTCCAGAAAATCGGCCAGGGATTCGGTTAACTCCGGGATTGGATCGGTTTGCTCCGCCTGCGGTGGAACATACCCGCCCTGGCGCAGCAGCCAGTCGTCCACCTGGGGCTGGATGATCTCGCGCAACTCGTGGATAGCCTGGGTCGGGTCATCCCCTTCGAGCAGGTCGGCGGTGAAGCCGATCCGCACCCAGCTTGAGGCCGAATTGCCGTATTCATCAACGACCCGGCGCTCCTCCTTGGAGAGCGAGACCTCGATCTGTTTAATTTGCATAGGTAACTCCTTAATTATAATGATGAATGATGAATGATGAATGATGAACGATGAATGATGAACGATGAATGATGAACGATGAATGATGAATGATGAATGATGAATGATGAAAGGGAAGAATCGTCTTGATTCATCCTTCATCCTTCTGCCTTCATCCTTTCAAACGCGCCGGCAGGCCCGTTTAGGTTTGTTAGGTTTTTGTTGGATAAGTTTGATCGCTTCGAGTAAGCTCGTATAGCGCCACTCGCGGTTGATGATGTAGCCGCTTTTGAGGCCCTGCGGGAAATCAGACCGGCCCTTTTCGAGAGTCATTCCGGCCTGGCTAAACAACACCTGAGCGATGGCGAAGGTCAGGCGGCGGTTGCCATTCCAGTATTTGCGCGGGGTATAGCGGCGCGGACGGCAATCTTTACGGTAGTTGGCCCACAAATCTTCCTCCTTGAGTCGAGCCTCAGCCTCATTGACCCGTTCAGAGCAAGCCTTGCGGTCAACACAGACATACAGGTTGAGTTGTTGGGGGTTTCTCATCCCCTCGTTCCAGATGGTGTAGGAATTTTCCAGGCGCAGGTTGTCGGTGGCCTGGCAGCGCCGGCAGCGGCGAATGGTAGTGGTAGCAGTTGAAGTCGGCATAGGCATCCTTTTTGGTTTAAAACAAAATGTGCGGAGTAATCCTTTTGTAAGGACTACTCCGCACGTTCTTCGTTCTGGAGCGAGTTGAGATAGAACAGGTCGGTGTTCTGGATTATATCCCCTAAAAGCGGCTCAGTTCAGCCCAATTTTAGGGGTTTTGAAAGTCAAGCAGTTGGGCCGTACCCAGGCGCAGTACCCCCGCCGCTTCGGGCCGGGTCGAAACCTCAGCGTTCACCGGCAGCCCATTCTTGATGGTCACCCGGATGTGAAGCATTTTTTGCTCGGCCGGTTTGACCCGCTTAAAACGCCGCCAGGCATCCCGGCGGTAAACTTCGCCTTCAGGACCGGGCGGCTTGATCGCCTCCGGCGCTTTCTGGAAGTGGATTTGCAGGGTGATGTAATAGGCTTCCCCATTCCAGACCAGCTCGCAAAAGGGGGGATGTTTACCCTTGAGAAGCGCCTCCAAAAACTTATCGTAATTGGAGAGCGGTTCACTCCGGGGTGAGAACTGAACGTGCCCCGCTTTTACCTGCTGCACCGTTTTTATCTGCTGCA
>CAZUNT010000188.1:0-2221 GCA_964622215.1 uncultured Caldilineaceae bacterium | reverse complement strand
GGCGAGGGGGTGGGGTCGCCGGAGGGGTGATTGTGAGCCATAACAACCGCCGTGGCTGTCAGGCGTACCGCGTCGCGCAAGATTTCGGCGGGCCGGGCGATGGTACTGTTGACGTTGCCCCGGTAGATTTTGGACAGACAGATGACCCGGTTTTTGGTATCCAGGGAGGCCGCCCACAATTCTTCTTGCTCGCATAGACCCAGGCCCATCCGGGTAAAGTAATGGGCGACGGCCATGGGGCAGCCAAATTGGTCCCGCGTGTCGGATGTGGACAGCCGCCGCCCCAACTCCAGGGCAGCCTTGAGCCGTTTGGCCGTGGCGTAGCCCACCCCGGAGTATTGGGTGGCCAGTTCGTCCAGGGTAGCGGTGTAGAGCAGTTTCAGGTTGCCGCCGATGGCCTCCAGCAGCGAGCGGGCGTCGGAGGAGGCGTACATTCCGCCAATGAGCACGGCCAGCAGTTCCTGGTCGGACAGGTCCGGCAGGGAGTTGTGTTCGATGCGAGTGGTGGGCCGGGCCAGGTAGGAAATTGTCGCTTCACTTACGCGGCCCTTCGGCAGGCTCAGGAGGCCAGACATTTACGACCCCCGTTTAAAAACATCGCCGGGGCAGGCAGGTTTTCGACAATAAAGCCATCTTCGGCCAGGGCCTCCTTGGCCGCGTCTTCACTGCTCTTGTTGGACATAAACGCCTCGATCCAGGGGTAGTCAAAATCCTCGGCGCTGAACAGGTTGTTGCTCAACCCGGCCAGGGTTTCATTGACCTTTAGCAGCCAGGCCGGGTAGTTGATCAATAAGGCCATAGGGTTCTCCTTTTTATGCTTCATACCCCCCTTGGGGGCTAACAAAAAGCCCCTTCCACGTGGAAGGGGCCGGGTAAAGAAAAATTTGGCTATTTTCGCCAGGATGTAAACTAAAAGTTTACATCAGGCTGGGCTGTAGTTTTTGCTCCGGCACCCGCAGGCATAGCTGGCCGCAGTATTCGCAGGTGACAACGCCCTCGGCATCGAGCAGTTGGTCTCTTGTTACCTGAAACGGCCGGTGATCACATTCCTCTTTGGTGCAGGTGAACCAGGCTACTTCGCCGGTAACTCGTTCCAGGGCCGTGGTGGTTTCATCCAGGAGTAGAGCCATGTCCGGCTGGAGCTTGTCCTCATCTACGTGCCTTTGAACTTCCGGCACCAGCAGGTTGTAGAGATACACCAGGGCAGATTCAGGCAGTTCAATTTTTTCCAGCATCGTCAGCCTCCGGTACGTCCGCCTGACGGACAGTCAGCCCCTCCTCGGTCAACCAACCGGCTTCGATGGCATAACGGATCGCGGTTTCGTCATCGGCGAACCGGATATCAGTCGCCCCGTAAATATCGCTTACGTCGAACTGGGTCCCGCTGCCGTCGTCGTTGTCGGTGCTGCTATTAGCCGGGTCTACCGTGTAAAAAAAGTTCGAGACCATATCTTGGCCGGTGTAACAATGATAAACCGTCACTCCCAGGTGCTCTACAAAGATTTCGGGGTCTACCCATTCGTCAGGCATCAGGCCGCCTCCTCAACCGGATCGGCGGTGAAGACAAAGACCTTTTCCTCGTCCATCGTCTCGACCGGGATGAGGGTGACGATGCCATTGACCCGCACCAGGGCCAAACCGCTCCACCAGTAAACCCCTTTGTCAATGGGGTTGCCCTGGGCATCGACCAACCAGCGTTCAGCCGCTTCCCGGATCAACTGGTCGGCTTGGGGTTGCAGATCGGCGAGTTGCTGTTCCAGTTCGGCCAGTTCAGCCCGGTTTCGGGCCATATCTCGCCGGGTCTCCAAAAGTGCAGCGATAGGGGAATCTTTTCTACTCATAAGTGATATACCTCCTTGGGGATAATAGGGTTGTGGGTTAGCTGCCTGCTCACGGTTTTGAGCCAGGCTAAAACATCATAGGGCAGGCCCGAGTAGGTGGTCAGCCAGCCCCTTTTGTGCAGAAAGCAAAGGATCGTCATTAGCTCGGTTTGCCCGTACAGGGCATGACAATGGTGGTGCAGCAGCACGATATTGATAGGCTGGTGCAGCAGCCGGTCCGGAGGGTGGTCGGATCGCTTCAGCAGCCAGTGATGCGGTTCGGTCGCGCCGGGCTTACCGCACCAGGGGCAGATTGTCTTATTCAGGGGAAAGCCATGCTGTTCGCGGCCAACTTTGGTGATGACCGCCGGAGGGGTACGGGTGTGAGCCAAGTTTGTTTT
>CAZUNT010000187.1:0-13690 GCA_964622215.1 uncultured Caldilineaceae bacterium | reverse complement strand
GGGTGCAAAAAGCAGCCCTGCTGCCGGGGGAGGATGTGGTGATCATTGGCGCGGGGCCGGCCGGCCTGGTTTATTTGAAGGTATTTAAAGCCGCCGGGGCCGGCCAGGTGATTATGGTCGAAGTTTCACCCTGGCGCAGCGAATTTGCCCGCCAGGCCGGAGCCGATCTGGTAATCAATCCAAAAGAGACCCATCTGCGCGAGGCGGTGCGTACTGCTACCGGACGAGGGGCGCACGTGGTTGTGGATGCAGTCGGCTCGGAGTTATCGGCTGCCGTCGCCGTAGCTCGCCAGGGCGGGCGGATCATTATGTTTGGCGAAAACCACCAGGCTGAATGTACGCTGCGCCCCCATGAGATCCAGGGCCAGGAGTTACGCATCCTGGGCAGTTTCATCGGTATCCAGGTTTTTCCCCAAGCCGTCAGGCTGCTGGAAAGTGGCGCAGTAAAATTAGACGACCTGATTACCCATCGCCTGTCATTGGCGGAGTTACCCGGCGGGATCGCCGAACTGGCCGCCGGGCGAGGGGCCAAAGGAGTTTGTTTACCCTGGCAATAAGGTTAAGTAAAGCCAAAGGAGGGGGAGATATGTAAAAATACGGGCAAAAGCTATTCAACTCAAAAATATTATCAATTAATTTCCAAAGGAGGAAAATGCGATGAAGGCGACAACAAGAATCATGTTGGTGGTTATTACGGCTATGGCTGTAGCCCTGCTCTTTGTAAGCTATACGTCTGCGGCGCTGCCTGTAGACAACTCGCCCGAAGCAGGGATTGTAGCCGCGGCGGCGACTCCTACCACTGAACCCACCGAAGAAGCGGCCGAAGCTGAACGGCCTCCGGTCAACATTTATGCAGTTTCACACGGGGCATGCGCCTGGGACTCTTACTGGTGTGTGGTGGAGCGAGGGAGTAATGATGCCGCCGCAGACCTTAATGTTGACGTGACCCTGTTGACCACCGACAAATTTGATCTGGAAGCAACGGCCCAGAATATTGACCGGGCCATAGCGGCCAAGCCGGATGTTTTAATGGTCACCGTGACCGATGCCGTTTTGTTTGATGAGCCAATCCGGCGAGCCATTGACGCCGGTATTCCGGTGATTGGCTACGATAGTTGTGACATCCGGCCAAAAGCGGAGCGCATTCCTTACCTTACCTGTGTTAGCCCGGATGATTACCAGGGCGGCTACCAGTCCGGCGATAGGTTTATTAAGGCCGGCGGCAAAACCAAAGCTGTCTGCATCAACCAGCAAGTAGGCCACGTGTTACTGGACTCGCGCTGCCAGGGCTTAAAGGACCGCCTGGCCGAGGATAACATTCCGGTTGAAGTTCTGGGCGTGTCGGACGATCCGGCCCAAACGGCCACGGTGCTCAGTGACTTTTACGCCTCGAACCAGGATGTGGATATGTTTTTAACCCTGGGCCCCAACAGCGCCGATCCGTTTTACGCCTTTATGGAAGCCGAGGGACTGCAACCCGGCGATATCCTGCACGGCACCTTCGACCTAAGCCCCAAAATTGTCGAAAAGATTAAAGACGGGACCACTAACTTTGCCATTGACGGCCAACCCTACATGGTTGGTTACTTCCCGGTGTTCTGGGGAGCCATGATCCATCGCTATGGTATTTATCCTTCTACTGATATAACCGCCACCGGGCCGGGTTTTGTGGATAAAACTAACGTCGCCATGGTGGAGGAACTGGCCGGGACCTATCGTTAACATAACTTACGGGTACTGCCGTTCAAATTTTTAGGAACACAGAGAGCATAGAGAAAACGCAGAACTGCTGTTGAGTTCCGAACCTCTCCGTGTGCTCTGTGTTCCAAAACCAATTCTCAAGAAGGAGTCCAACCATCAGCAGCGCAAAAGGGCTTTCTTTAAACGAAGAAAATAGAATAGGCATGTTAGAGCGCCTCAGCGGTCTGCGCCATACCATTGCTGATTTTCCGGAGATTATCGCCCTCTCCACCTTTGTCCTCATCTTCCTCTTCTTTGCCCTGGCAGCGACCGACACCTTTTTATCGGCTTATGCGCTCTCGAATATCCTTACCTTTGGGGGTATAACCGGAATCGTAGTTATTGGGGTTGCCTTTTTGATGATTTCTGGCGAGTTTGACATGTCGGTTGGCTCAACCCTGGCCGTCGCCAGCTACGTATTTGCCCTGGCGTTAGTAGCCGGGGTACCGGCTCTATTGGCGATGATTCTGACTTTGGTGGTGAGCGCCCTCCTGGGCCTGATCAACGGCCTGATTGTGGCCTATTCCAGAATTCCGTCTTTTATTGTCACGCTGGGTACCTTGTTTGCTTACCGGGGCCTGGCTCGTATCTTGGGCGGAGGGGTCGCGGTGAAGTACACGCCGGACGAATTGCCGGTGCTCTTTACCTACCTGAATAGTTCCCTCTCGGCCTTTAACAATTTATTCGACCCGGCCGGCAACTTTAGAACTTCCAGCCTGTGGTTTATCGCTTTAGTCATCATAATGACCTTTATCCTGGAGCGTACCAGCTACGGCAACTGGACCTTTGCCATCGGCGGCAACCCCCTGGCCGCCCGGTCACAAGGGGTTAATGTCAAACGGGTCAAAATCATCAACTACATACTGTCAGGTTGCCTGGCTGGGCTGGCCGGTATGCTTATTTTTTCGCAGCGTAACAGCGCCACGCCTTTGGCCGGACTCGGCCTTGAACTGATCTGTGTAGCCGCGTCAGTGATTGGTGGGATCCGTTTGACCGGTGGGTACGGAACCATTATCGGCGCCAGTATCGGGGCGCTGTTGTTGAGCATGTTGGAACAGGGATTGGCTCTACTGGGTATCCCTAACGAAATCTTTCGAGCCGTGACCGGATTTATTATTATCATTACCGTAGTGATCAATACCTATCTGCGTCAAGAGGAGTAGCTTTGAAAACGATTAGCCTTGAAATACCCCAAAAGCCGGCTTTTTCCTTTGCCTCGCCCATCATCCCACCACTCCTTACGGTGGTCATTATCTGGATTGTTTTTTCGCTCTTCATCCCCAATTTTGGCACCATGCGGACTGTTTCGGGCGTGCTAAATTCCGCCTCGATCAATGCCGTCGTCCTCATTGGAGTGACTTTGCTCATGATCGCCGGTGAGTTTGACCTGTCGGTAGGGGCAGTGATAGCGATGGGAGGCTACATTTTTGCCAGTAGAATGGTCAACGGCGACTCGCCTGTAGTGGCCATTGGCCTGGCCCTGCTGGTCAGTACCCTGATGGGAACCATCAACGGGCTGGTGACGGTTTATACCCGCATTCCATCGTTTATCGTCACCCTGGGAACCCAGTACATTTATCGGGGGGCGGTGTGGGTTTATTCGGGCGGTGAGATGGTCCAAACCACCGAAAAACTTCCCTTGTACGAATTTCTCAACGGTCGTCTCGGTTTGGTCAATGATTTGATCCAACGGGCTAATTTTCGCACCGCGACGGTGTGGGTTATTTTATTGGCCCTGCTGTTTCAGTTCATCCTCACCCGCACCCGCTTTGGCAATCATATTTTTGCCGTGGGCGGCAATCCCCAGGCGGCTATGGCTCAGGGTGTAAATATCAAGCTGGTCAAACTCGTCTGTTTTTCAATCACCGGCGGGTTGGCCGGACTGGCCGGGATTCTGACCTTTAGCCAGTTTGCCTCGATCTTTGTGGCTACCGGCGCAACCGTCGAACTAACCGCCATTGCCGGGGCCGTGGTCGGCGGCACACTGTTGACCGGCGGGGTCGGCAGCATCATCGGCGGCCTGCTGGGCGTTTTGCTGATTGATACGTTACGTAGCGGCGTGGTTTTACTGGGTTTCCCTTCAGACAACTTTGCCGCTGTCGTCGGGGTGACCATTATCGGGGTAGCATTGTTAATTGAGTGGATGCGAGGTCGCTTATCTTAAAGGGAGTAGGCAGTAGGGAGTAGGGAGTAGGTAGTAAGGAAAAATTCTTACTCCCTACTCCCTACTCCCTACTCCCTACTTCCCTCTTCCAGGAGGATTATATTTTAATGGCGGAACATAATGGAACTGAAGATTTCATCGTCAAAATGGAAAATATCACCAAACGGTTTGGGCAGGTGGTGGCCCTGGAGAATGTTGATTTCGGGGTTGGCCGCCAGGAGGTGATGGCTTTGCTGGGCGATAACGGCGCGGGCAAATCTACCTTGATCAAAATTTTAACCGGGGTTTACACGCCCACCAGTGGGCGCATCTTTATCGAGGGGGAACCGGTAGAAATACGCAGCCCCCAAGATGCCCGCGCGCTAGGCATCGAAACCGCTTATCAAGACCTGGCCCTGGTCAATTCGATGAGCATTGGCCGCAACTTCTTTTTGGGCCGCGAGCCGGCCCGCGCCATCGGCCCCTTACGCTGGCTGGATATGGGCCGTATCGCCCGCGAAACCGCCCAATCCCTGGCTGAAATTGGCATTAGAGTTCGTTCGGCCAATGAAAGGGTCGGTAAGCTCTCCGGCGGGGAGCGACAGTCCATCGCCATCGGCCGGGCAGTGCATTTTGGGGTGAAACTGCTCATCCTGGATGAGCCAACCTCGGCCCTATCCGTAGCTGAGTCGCGTAAGGTGCTCGACTACACCCTTAATGCCAAGGAGCGAGGGTTATCGGTCATTTTTATTACTCACAACGTCCATCACGTGATGCAGGTGGCGGATCACTATACAATTATCCGCCACGGCAAAAATGTGGGTACCTATGAGCGTGACCAACTCACGGCTGACGACATTGCCGACCTGATCACCGGGGTGCGAGAGGCTTAAAAATGTGAAACGTGAGGTGTGTTGGGCCTGATGTGGTTCGCGCACAGTGTTCACGCCAGACCCAACACGCCAGACGATAGATATTCCAATTCTTACCTACTGGAGGATTTAACTTATGAAAGGCAACCTTGCTATTCACGGTGGGCCGCGTACTGTGCCCAATGGATTAAAGAAACGCTGGCCGGAAATTACCCAAGAGGACAAACAGGCTGTGCTGGGCGTGCTGGAACGGGGTATTCTGACCGGCGTACACGGCCCGGAGGCCGTTGGCCTGGAACGGGACTGGGCAGCTTTCACCGGCAGTAAATATGTGTTGAGTTTCAACAGTGGTACGGCAGCCATCCACTCGGCCCTTTTTGCCGCCGGAGTTGGCCCCGGAGATGAGGTGATTACCTCAGTCTTTTCTTTTTCCGGCAGTTTCCACCCCATTTTGCACCAGAACGCCGTGCCCGTCTTTGTGGACATCGCCCCGCGCACTTACAACCTCGATGTGGGCCAGATTGAAGCCAAGATTACCGAGCGGACCAAAGCACTGCTGCCGGTGCATATTCACGGCCTGCCCGCCGACATGGATGAAATTCTGGCCCTGGGGCAGAAGTATAACCTGATCGTCATCGAGGATGCCTGCCAGGCTCACGGCTCCACCTATCGCGGGCGCAACTGCGGGACCATCGGGGCCATGGCTTGCTTTAGCCTGAATGCCACCAAAAACCTGTCCGGTGGGGAGGGCGGCTTTGTCAACACCGAAAACGAGGAATACTGGGATCGGGCCAAAATGATCCGCACGTTTGGCGAAAAAGTATTAGAGGAAAAAGAAAAAATTCGGCCCTACTACAGTTTCACCATCGGCTGGAACTACCGCACCCAGGAACTCCCGGCGGCCTTCGCCCGCAGCCAGTTAAAACGGCTGCCTAAATACAACGCCATTGCCCAACGTAACGGCCAATATCTCAGCGCCGAACTGGGCCAAATCAATGGCCTCATCCCCCCTTACATTCCCGACGACCGGACCACCATCTATCACAAATACCGCCTGCGCTTCGATCCGGGAGTCCTGGGTCTAAAGAAGATAACCGCCGTCGATTTTCGCAACAAGTTGATCGACGCATTAGAAGCGGAGGGCGTCGAGGCGACGCTGTGGCACGTAACCCCGCTGGCCTCCTTCCCTATCTTCCAGCGGCTGAACGAGGGTTATGTCCAGGGTACACCCTGGTTGGCTAAAGTCGAGCCTCCCCAGGTGAAGTACATCCCGGAGGAGTATCCCGAAGCCCAGCGGCTCCTGGACGAGTCCATCATCGTCAACAGCGAGTCTTATCCCATCTATCTTCAGGATGTGGAGTTGATGGAGCACTACGTGGCCGCTTTCCGTAAAGTCTTTAATAATTTGGATGAGCTATTAGCCTAACTTACGTGTCATTAGCGAGAGATAAATTATGAATAAATTACGAATTGGTGTCCTCGGCACCGGTATCATCATCCGCGATTTTCATCTGCTGACCTTAAAAAACCATCCCCAGGCCGAAGTGGTGGCGGCCGGAAACCTGCACCCGGAGTCACTCAAGCGGCTGGCGGCCAACTTTAATATTCCCAAAACCTATACCGATTTTGAGGCCATGGCGGCCGATCCCGACATTGATGCGGTCATCAACGGTTTGCCCAACCATTTGCACGCGCCGGTGACCATCCAGATGCTGGAAGCGGGCAAACACGTTCTGTGCGAAAAGCCGATGGCCCTGAACGTGGCCGAAGGCGAGCAGATGATCGGCGCAGCCAAACGATCGGGCCGCAAGTTGATGATCGCTCACATGTGGCGCTTCGACCGGGAGATTGTCTGGCTGCGCGACTTGATTGCCAACGGCCAACTGGGCCGGATTTTTAAGGTCAAGTCCCATGCCGTCTGGCTTTACGATGGCCCCAAGCCGGGGAGTTGGTTCGTCAACCCGGAATACGCCGGCGGTGGGGCGCTGGCCGATATGGGCATCCATTCGATTGACACCCTGCGCCACATCCTGGGCGGAGCCAGGCCCACCAAAGTTTTCGCCAATGTGGGTACTTTCTTTAAAGACATCCCGCTCGATGACACCGCCACCGTCATGCTTGAATTTGAGGGAGGCATTACCGGGCTGATTGAAGCCGGCTGGTATCACCTTTACGCCGACGGGCTGGAAGGCTACACTCAGGCCTACGGGACCAAAGGCTACGCTCGGGTGCTGCCTGCCCAATTGCAAACCTCGGTCGAGGGCATTTGGAGCGTCACCCAGCCCGAAATGCCCAAACGCCAGCAGCAGTGCGACCTGCCCATGTACCAGGCCCAGATGGATCATTTTATTGATTGTGTTCTTAATGATAAAGAACCGTCGCCGAACGGCCCGGATGTGTTGTGGTCTATGCGGATTTTAGAGGCGGCTTATCACTCGGCTAAGATGGGGGAGGCGGTGACCATAGAGTAATACTCGACTTGGCTATTCAATTGACAGCCGTAAGTGAGCGGCCTATAATGCCCTTACTTCAACCGAAGGGTAGCTAGGGTTCCGCTGACGCCCGTCAGGCTGGACCGAGCGCTACGTAAAACCGTGTCTTTGGACGGCAGGCACCTCAAGGCATAAAAGGCTAGAGGGGATAGGTTGATGCGTTTTTGCGCGTCCCTATCCTTTTTTATTACCTGGAGGTGCTATGATAATAAAACCTATTTCTCCCCATTTCAGGGCTGTTCTTCAAGCCCTGTTTGTGACCTTCCTTTGGTCTACCTCGTGGGTTTTCATCAAGTTTGGGTTGGTGGACATCCCGGCCTTGACCTTCGCCGGGCTGCGTTATAGCCTGGCCTTCTTGTGTTTGCTGCCTTTTGCGGTGCGATCCTCTCATTTTACCTCGCTGCGCGGGCTATCGGCCTGGGACTGGCTGCGCCTGGCCGGGCTGGGCCTGCTTTTTTATACTGTCACCCAGGGTACACAATTCCTCGGCCTGGCCTACCTGCCGGCGATGACCGTCAATTTGCTGCTTAGTTTTACCACCGTCATCATCACCCTGATGGGCATCTTTCTGCTGGCCGAGCTGCCGACCCAGCCGCAGTGGGGTGGAATTGGCTTGTATCTAGGTGGAGTGCTAATTTACTTCTACCCGGCTAATATCCCGACCAGCCAGGTTTTTGGCCTAATCATTGTTGTTATTTGCGTGCTGGCCAATGCCGGTGCGGGTATCCTGGGGCGGCAGGTCAATCGAACCGGTGATTTGTCGCCCTTGCTGGTTACATTGGTCAGTATGGGTATCGGCAGCGGTGCGCTTTTGGTGACAGGTATCTGGGTACAGGGGATTCCCCCGCTCAGCCTGGCCAATTGGGCTATCATCGCCTGGCTGGCGGTAGTAAATACCGCCTTTGCCTTTACCCTCTGGAACCTGACCCTGCGCACCCTCTCGGCCATGGAATCCAGCCTCATCAACAACGCCATGCTTATCCAGATCCCCATCCTGGCCTGGCTCTTTCTGGGCGAAACCATCACCTGGCAGAAGGGGGTTGGATTACTGCTGGCCGGGGTTGGTATTGTGCTGGTGCAGTGGACCGCTGACCACTGACCGCGTAATCGGCCTCATATCTCTTTCGGCGGTCAGCAGTCAGCAGTCAGCGGTCACCCGGACTCAAATCCACTCACCCTCGTTGACGCGGCTATGGCCGTATGCTAAAATGAACCAGTGGCAGTCAACAGGGAGGACAACATGACCCAAGAAACATCCGATGGCATCCCATTCTCCGATGGCTTTGATTTCCCGGTCGGTAAGCCGGATGCTCAGGGATATTATGTCGCGGCCGGCCTGGCCGACCCCGATTATTTCACCAACCAGGGGGGAGTCTGGCATCCCGGCGAAGATTGGAATGGTACCGGCGGTGGTGATACCGACCTGGGCCACCCGGTTTACACCGTTTCGCATGGTAAGGTGTTAGAAGCCGCTTACAACCCCGTTAGTTGGGGCAATCTGGTGCTGGTGGAGCACGCCCTGCCCGACGGCACGCGGGTCTGGTCGCAGTATGCCCACCTGGATAAAACCCTGGTCACGGCTGACCAGAAAGTAGCCCGTGGCCAGCAGATTGGCACGATCGGCAAAGGGGCTAACAACCGCTACCTGGCTCACCTCCACTTTGAAATTCGCCGAAATAAATTACCTGCCGGCAACTGGACGCCGATGGTGAAAAATCGTGACCAGGTTTTAGCCAATTACTATGATCCCCGCGAATTTATCAAAAGCCACCGGCCCGGCATGCTGGCCCAACCGGTTCAGCCGCGCCAAATCCAGCCCGCACCGGTCCAGCCGCCCATTGCCCAGCCCGCGACGCCATCCCTGCAAATTACGGTGGATTCCCAACGCACCAATCCCACCAGCGGGCGCTTCCGCCGGGCCAGGACCGACGACTGGTACAGCGCCCCGGTTGGCGCTTATGGTTCAACTCTCTGGACCTACGTTTCGGCCCAGCAGGAAATTAATTGGGGCGAGTGGCGGCCCAATTTGCCGGCGGTGGGCCGGTATGAGGTGTTAGTTTTTATTCCCGGTCGTAATGCCACCACCCGCAATGCCCGCTATCTGATCGTCCATGCCGACGGTCAAACTGAAGCTGCGGTTAATCAAGACAGCATTTCTGACCAGTGGGTCCGGCTGGGAACATTCCGCTTTGCCCCCGGGCAGGGCTATCTGCACCTGAGCGATCGCACCGGCGAAAGTGAGCGGCGGATGATTGCCTTTGATGCCGCGCAGTGGGTGAAGGTGGGTTAATACAACATTGGAGACAAATACATTGGATATTTATACCTTAACCAACAAAAATGGGGCGAGCGCCCAAATTACCAACTATGGCGGCATCGTCGTTACGCTTAACGTCCCTGACCGGTCCGGCCGCTTGGACGATGTTGTGCTTGGCTTTGATAACCTTGAGGAATACCTCAAGGTCCATCCTTTCTTTGGCGCTCTGGTTGGCCGGTATGGCAACCGCATCGCCAATGGTAAATTCAGCCTCCACGGGGTTGAATACACTTTAGCTCAAAATGACGGCCCGAACAGCCTGCATGGCGGGCTTAAAGGCTTTGACAAGGTTTTTTGGGACGCCAAACCTCTAGATACCCCAAACGGCCCGGCCCTGGAACTGACCTATCTGAGCCAAGATGGGGAGGAAGGCTATCCGGGTAATCTGCTGGTCAAGGTAACTTATACCCTGACCCATAACAATGAGTTGAAGATTGATTACTCCGCCACTACCGATAAGGATACGGTTATCAACTTGACCCATCACTCTTACTTCAACCTGGCCGGAGCCGGTAAGGGGGATATCCTCGCTCACGAGCTGATGATCAAGGCGGACAAGTTCACCCCGGTCAATGCCAACATGATCCCAACCGGCGAACTCCGACCGGTGGCGGGCACGCCTTTCGATTTCACCCAACCCACTCCCATTGGCCTGCGCCTTAACCAAGCTGACGAACAGCTCAAGTTTGGCGGAGGGTACGATCACAACTGGGTACTCAATAGTCAGGATGGCTCCCTGGCCCTGGCGGCCCGCGTTTCTGAACCGACGAGCGGCCGGATCATGGAGCTTTGGACCACCGAACCCGGGGTGCAATTCTACAGCGGCAACTTCCTGGACGGCAGCATTATCGGCAAAGGCGGCCGGGCTTATCAGTATCGCTTCGCCCTGTGCCTGGAAACTCAGCACTTCCCAGACTCACCCAACCATCCCGAATTTCCCTCGACCATACTGAGGGCTGGTCAAACTTATACTTCTACGACAGTCTATAAGTTTTTGGTGCGGTAAAAAACCAGGAGAGCATGTCATTTCGAGGCCTTTGGCCTCGAAATGACATGCCTAAGTATTGCCAAAACACCTTAAAAGTGTATAATTGACACTACTTTTTGAGGTTTGAATACACCTATTTTCCTGCTCAAAGCGGTTATCTACCTTGAAATCAATATACCGGGCCAGCGACGACCCCACCTCCCCCCTTTGGCGGAGGTGTTTCTTTCTGTGTCATAATCCCATGCCATATTCACCCTCAATAGAACCCTGTCAATAAACCGTGATATGTGATGCGTTTTAAGCCCGTATCACGCCTCACGTTTTGATAAATTTCTACCCTTATTTCTGGAGGATTAACATCATGAGTAAAAAATGGATATATCTATTTGAAGAAGTCGAGGAAGCCGAAAAATATGTCGGCGGTGATTGGGACAAGGTGCGCGCCCTGCTTGGCGGCAAGGGAGCGAACTTGGCCGATATGACCCGCGCTGGCTTGCCCGTGCCCCCCGGCTTCACTGTGACCACCGAAGCCTGCAATGCTTACCTGGCCGAAGGGGAAAAGTTCCCCGCCGGCATGTGGGAGCAAGAACTGGAAGGCATGAAGGCCGTCGAACAGAGAACCGGCAAAAAGTTTGGCGACCCCACCAACCCGCTGCTGGTTTCCTGTCGCTCCGGGGCCAAGTTCTCTATGCCCGGCATGATGGATACCGTGCTCAACATCGGCTTGACCGATAAAGTGGTCGAGGGGTTGGCCAAATTGACCGACGACGAACGCTTCGCTTATGACTCCTACCGCCGCCTGGTCCAGATGTTCGGCAGCGTGGTTATGGGTATTGCCGACGAGCCGTTTGAGGAAGTGCTGACCGAAGCCCGCCAAAAAGCCGGCGTCAAAAGCGACTCCGACCTCAAAGCCGCTGACTGGAAAGAAGTCACCCAAGAATTCAAGAAAATCTTCAAAGAGAATACCGGCCGTGACTTCCCTCAAGACCCGCTGGAGCAGGTGCGCCTGGCCACCGAAGCCGTCTTCAAGAGTTGGAACGGCAAACGCGCCATTGACTACCGCAACGCCGCTAAAATCGCCCACGACCTGGGCACCGGCGTTAACATCGTGACCATGGTCTTCGGCAACATGGGCAACGACTCCGCCACCGGCGTGGCTATGACCCGCAACGGCGCTACCGGCGAGAAGCACATCGAGGGCGACTACCTGACCAACGCCCAGGGCGAAGACGTGGTGGCCGGTATCCGCATCACCAAGCCGCTGGATGAGTTGAAAAAGGAAATGCCGGCCTCTTACGCCCAGTTCGCCGCCATTTGCGAAACCCTGGAAAACCACTACAAAGAAATGCAAGACGTGGAGTTTACCATCGAACGGGGTAAGCTGTGGATGCTGCAAACCCGCGACGGCAAACGTACCGCCCAAGCCGCCGTCAAGATTGCCGTGGATATGGTCGAGGAAGGGTTAATCTCCAAAGAGCAGGCCGTCCTGCGGGTCAGCCCCGACCAGGTGGACTTTTTCCTGCACCCCCAATTCAGCACCGACGCCAAAAAAGCGGCGATGTCCGAAGGCAACAGGATTGCCGTTGGGCTGAACGTTTCTCCCGGTGCGGCGGTGGGGGTGGTGGCCTTTGACGCCGACCTGGCCGAGAAGTGGGCCAAAGAGGACGGCAAAAAAGTGATCATGGTTCGGCCCGAAACCAAACCCGACGACGTGCATGGTATGCTCGCCGCCCAGGGTATTTTGACCAGCCGCGGCGGCCGCACCAGCCACGCCGCCCTGGTGGCCCGCCAATTTGGTAAGCCCGCCGTAGTCGGCGTCGCTGCCCTGGAAATCGACCTGGTCAAGCGCCAGATGAGCGTGGGCAGCCGGGTGATCAAAGAAGGCGACTGGGTCTCCATCGACGGCACCAGCGGCGATGTGTTCCTGGGGAAAATCGAAACCAAAGTGCCCGACATTAGCGACCTCTACCTGATCAAGCTGCTCTCCTGGGCCGACGAAGCCCGCCGCCTGCAAGTGTGGGCCAACGCCGACTACCCCCGCGACGCCGAACGGGCCCTCAACTTTGGCGCGCAAGGCATCGGCCTGTGCCGCACCGAGCACATGTTCTTTGAAACCGAGCGCCTGCCCCACGTACAAAAGCTGATCCTGGCCAAAGACGAAGCCATCCAGGACGAAGCCTTGGCTGCTTTGCTGCCTTACCAGCGCGAGGATTTTGCCGGCCTGTTTAAGGCGATGACGGGCAAGCCGGTCATCATCCGCCTGATCGACCCGCCCTTGCACGAATTCTTGCCCGCCCACGATGTCTTGCTGCGTGAAGTCACCGAGCTAAAAATCACCGGCAAAGACCCCAAAGCGCTGGCCGAGAAGGAAAAGATGCTGGCCGCCGTCGAAAGCATGCACGAAGCTAACCCGATGCTCGGCCTGCGCGGCGTGCGCCTGGGCATTCACCTGGCCGCGCTGACCAAAATGCAAGTCCGAGCTATCTTCGAGGCGGCCTGCCAGGTCAAGAAAGCCGGCTTTGACCCGCATCCCGAAGTGATGATCCCGCTGACCAGCCACGTCAACGAGTTGAAGGTCCAGCAGACCGCCCTGGAAGCCGAGGCCAAGAAGGTTATGGAGGAGCGAGGCATTACGGTTAGCTACAAGTTCGGCACCATGATCGAAATCCCGCGGGCCGCTTTGACCGCCGGACAGATGGCCGAATTTGCCCAGTTCTTCTCCTTCGGTACCAACGACCTGACCCAGACTACCTTCGGCATCTCCCGCGACGACGCCGAGAAGGGCTTCCTGATCGAGTACCTGGAAAAGAAGATCCTGCCCGAAAACCCCTTCGCCAGCATTGACGAGGACGGCGTGGGCCAGTTGATGGACATGGCCGTACAAAACGGGCGCAAGACCCGCCCCAACCTGGAAGTGGGCATCTGCGGCGAGCACGGCGGCGATCCCAAGTCGGTCTTCTTCTGCCATAAGATCGGCCTGAACTATGTAAGCTGCTCTCCCTTCCGCGTGCCAATTGCCCGCCTGGCGGCAGGACAGGTTGCCTTGAAGGAAAAAGGCTTCAGCGCCAAGTAAGTTTGGTTAAGTTTTAAGAAAGAAACGGGGACTCGTGGAGATGGGTCCCCGTTTTTGGTGTGGTT
>CAZUNT010000186.1:0-13777 GCA_964622215.1 uncultured Caldilineaceae bacterium | reverse complement strand
GTCGATTGTCCTGTTAATGTGCTCATTCTTTCTACGATGTCCTGAAGGGCGACAGTTACTGACTACTGACTACTTGTTTATCCTTTCAACGAATCAATTTGATCCACGTTGACCGCCGTTTTGTGGCGATTGAGCTCAACCAACAGGGCCAAACCGATGGCTACTTCGACGGCGGCGACGGCCATAATCATAAAGACAAAAATCTGGCCGGTCGGCGAGTCTAGATAGCGGGAGAAGGCGATAAAAGTCAGGTTGACTGCGTTCATCATCATCTCTATACACATCAAGATGACGATGACATTCTGCCGGATCAGCACGCCGCCCGCCCCAATGGAAAATAAGATGGCGCTCAGTAACAAATACCACTGGATAGGAACCGGTTCAGTCATGTACTTTTCCTCCCACCTTGACCAGGTAATGCTGCGCCAGCCAGACCACGCCAATCACTCCCACCGAGAGCAAAACGCCCACCAATTGGAAAGGCAGCACGTAATCGGTGAAGAGGGCCGAGCCGATCAGTTGCACTTGCCCATACTGCTGGACAGCCTCCGAGGTAAAATCACCTCGCGCTCCCAGGACCAAATTTTCAAACACCACCGTGCCGACGATGGTCAGCAGCACCAGGCTCAAACCACTCATGGCAATGTTGCGCACGGTCAACCAACTTGTCACTTTTTCCCCCAGTTCCGCCCCCAGGAGCATAACCACGAAGAGGAAAAGGACGACAATGGCTCCCGCATAGACGAAGATTTGCACAATCCCCAGGAATTGGGCATTGAGCATAAAATAAAAGACGGCCAGAGTGCAAAAATTCACCAGCAGGGAGAGCGCACTGTGTACCAGGTTTTTATTAAAGACGACCCCCAAAGCCGATATAACGGCGATGGCGGCAAATATGAGAAAAAGGGGTTGTTCAAACATAAGCGGATTTACGATTTACGATTTACGATTTACGATTTTATATGAAACGTGATGCGTAAAAATCTCACATTTCACGTTTCACACATTATGTTACTTTGTCGCCCAGGTGGGCCGTTCAACAAACACCTCGTCATCTCGAATAACGATATGCGGCGGGTGGTGCGGTTCCAATAATTTTTCTTTGGTGTAGATGGCGTCCCAGCGATTATATTGGGCCAGGGCGAAGTCATGCTCCAACACGATAGCCTCGGTGGGGCAGGCTTCGGCGCAGTAGCCGCAGAAAATGCAGCGCAGCATATTGATCTCATAGATTTTGGCGTAACGTTCCCCCGGCGAGCGGCGATCCTCGTCGGTATTTTCCGCCGCTTCCACATAGATGCAGTCCGTTGGACAGGCCGCCGCACACAACGAGCAACCAATACATCGCTCCAGGCCATTCTCATATCGTTTCAACACATGCCGTCCCCGGAAGCGGGGATAAACGGCCACCGGCTCATCAGGAAATTGATTGGTCACCGGTTGTTTAAAAAGTTGTTTCAGCGTAACCCCCATCGCCCGCGCCAGTTCAACCGAGCCGGTGATTACTTCCTTTGCTTCTTTGATCATAAAATTCGTTCCTTACCTAAAACTTCAACACTGCCATAATCAGAGCCGTGACCGCCAGGTTGACCATCCCCAGCGGCAGCAAAAACTTCCAGCAGAAGCGCATCATCTTATCGAAGCGCACCCGTGGAATACTGGCCCGAATCCAGATGAACATAAAAATCATCACCGCCACTTTGAGGAAGAAATAAACCGGCTGTAAAATCGGGATTTGCAGCGCCAATGGCCCTTGCCAGCCGCCCAGGAACAGCGCCGTAGCGATACAACTGATAACAATCATGTGGACATACTCAGCCCCAAAGAAAAGGCCAAATTTCATCGCGCCATACTCGGTGGCAAAGCCGCCGATCAGCTCATTTTCCGTTTCCGGCAGGTCAAAGGGGGCGCGGCCTGCTTCGGCCAGGGCGCTGATAAAGTAGATAATGAAGGAGAGGGTCAACATCGGCAGGAAAATGTACCAGCCCAGGCCGAAGAAATTACCCTGCTGCCGGACGATTTCGGTGAACTGCATGGAACCGCTGACCAGGATAACGGGCAGCAAAGCCAGGCCCATTGGCAACTCGTAGCTGAGCATCTGGGCGCTGGTGCGCAATCCCCCCAGCAGTGAGTATTTGTTATTGCTCGACCAGCCGCCCAATATCACCCCATACGTTCCCAAACTGCCAATCGCCAGGAGGTAGAGAATGCCGACATTAACATCGGCAATCCAGGGATTAAGGGTGATGGTCGCCCCAAAAACCTCAAAAGGCAGTACAACCGGCTCATTGGCAAAGGGAACTACGGCAATGGCAATCAAGGCCGGCACAAGGGCCAGACCCGGCGCCATCAAATAGACAATCCTATCGACGTGGCCGGGGATGACTTCTTCCTTGAAAAACATCTTGAGCATATCGGCCAGGATTTGCAGCGAGCCAAACTTCCCCACCCGGTTAGGGCCGTAGCGTAGGGTGAAGCGGCCCACCATCTTGCGCTCGACCACGGTTAACCCGCCGAAGCCCAGCATCAGCACCGTAGCCACTATCCCGGCCTGTATAATTAAAACGATGTATTGAATAATCGTCTGTAGGTCCATAAGCGTCACTTACTAATGATGAATTGTGAATTGTGAATTTTTAATTGTTAATTATTCACCATTCACAATTATTGATTTTTTTGAACTTTAACTACACCATACACCGCCCCTGGTCCCAGCAGCTTCTCTGCCGGGCGGCCGGCCAGGTTACGCGGCACTACAGCCATTCCCTCACCGGCCAAACGGCTGATCTGTACCGGCAATTCCATCGCTGTCTCGTTTTGTGACACAGTAACAGTCTCACCCTCAGCCAGCCCCAGTTTTTGCGCCTCGGCCCGGGAGAGCAGAATTTTAGGCTGGTGAAGATGTGGCTGCAACAGCTCAGTCTCGGCCAGGAGGCGGCCGCCATCATACAAGAAACGTGGCGCAACCAGGGTCAAACCCGGACCAGCAGTGGTTGGGACCGGGGCCGGAGCGATAAAACGGAGTGGGATTTTAGCCGAATCATGCTCGGCCAGGGTAGACCACTGCACCCCTTCGCGTACATCGGCCGTAAAGCTCAGACCCGAATAGATATAGTGAGAGGTCCGGCGGGTCAGCGACACCGGCGCGACCAGGTTTTCAAACTTCATCTCGACATAGAGCGGCACGTTTTGCGTAATCTCAGCCATTACCCCGTCCGCCGAAGCATAAGACCAAGCCTCTGCCCCCATTTCCCCGGCGATAGCAGTCACAATCAGCCAGTCGGCCCAGGCCACACCGGGAGCGGGGATACCCGGGTCAAAAGCTTGCACCCGGCGCTCGGCGTTGGTGAAAGTGCCGTCTCGTTCGGCCACGCCGCGAGCGGGTAAGACCACGTCGGCCAGTTTGGCGGTTTCGGTCAGGAAAAGTTCCTGCACCACCAAAAAATCCAGCTTTTCCAGCGCGGCTTTGTAGGCGTCATTTTCAACCGCCGGATCGGCCCCGGCAATCAACATCGCCTTAATGGGCGAACCAACGGCCAGCATCTCCTGGGCCGACAGCCCTACCTCGCCGGCCTGGACGGGCACGTAGCCTGGCAGGCGATCAGGGACGAGCCCCATATCCGCCGCGCCCCGGCTGTTGTTGTGCGGCAACACGGCAATGAGACCGTTATTCGCCTTGCCTGCGTGTCCGGTGACCAGGGCCAGGCTCTCCAAAGCAGCCCGCAGAGCCGGGTCATTGCCCGCTTCCAAACCAAAGAGGATAATCCCATTTTCCGCTGTGGCGAAAGTTTTGGCCGCAACTTCGATGTCCTGGGCAGGGACGCCGGTAACTTGGGCAACTTTATCAGGTGAGTAATTTTGCAATGCTCTCGCCAAATCGGCAAAACCACTGGTGCGGCTATCTACCCATACTTTGGCCGCCAATCCCTGCTGCACAACCGAGGCCAGCAGGCCCAAAGCTAGGTGAGCCTCTGTCCCATAGCGATAGCGCAGCGTCGTCTGGGCCTGGGCGTCGAGTTTGGTAGGCCGCCCCCCGGCGTTGATCAGATGCGCTCCACGTTTGCAGGCCGCAGCCGCCACACGCAAATAATGAATCGGCGCTTCTTCGTCCAGGTCGCAGCCGACGACCAAAATCGTCGTACCCTTGCCCACACGGCCCAAGTCGGTCCCCACACCCACACCCACCGTGTAAGCTGTTTCGTCTTCTAAGGCCGCACTCAAACCAATTCGATGGTCAATATTGTTCGTGCCGATGACCTGGCGGAAAAATTTTTGGAACAGGTACAGGTCTTCATTCGACAGGTGCGCCCCGGCGATACCACCTAAAACGTTGGGGCCGGCAGAAGCTTTGATTTTACCAAATTTTTGGGCCACCAGGCTGATGGCCTCGCCCCAACTGGTTTCAACCAATTCATTACCCTGCCGCACCAGCGGCGTCGTCAGTCGATTTGGGCTGCCGTTAAAATGATGGGCAAAGCGGCCCTTGTCACAAATCCAAAGTTCGTTGACTACTTCATTCTGGCGGGGCATAATTCGTCTGATCTCACCGGTGCGCGTGCTGAGCACGGTATTACAGCCCACGCTGCAATGGTTGCACACGCTGGGGATGTTGGTCAGTTCCCAGGCCCGCGCCCGGAAGCGGAAATCGCGGCTGGTCAGCGCCCCCACCGGGCAAATATCCGTCGTATTGCCGGAGTAATGGCTGTCGAAGGGCGGGTTGGAATAAGTGACAATGTGGGCATAGCGGCCGCGTTCTTCAATCGCCAGCACCGGATCGTGCGCAATTTCCGACTGGAAGCGGGTGCAGCGGGCGCACAAGACGCAGCGTTCCATGTCGAGTACAATCAAATCGCCCAAAGGATACCGTTTGGGGAAGTGCTGCTTATCTTCGTAGTCAAAGCGGCTAATCGCCGGCCCATGCCGCATGGTTAAATCTTGCAGGGGACATTCGCCGCCTTTATCGCAGACCGGACAATCCAACGGGTGGCTGGTCAGCAAAAATTCCAGGATAGCCTTGCGGTCGGCCAGGGCCGCTTCGGAGTTGATCTTGACCGCCATCCCTGGGGAAACCGGGGTGGTACAGGCGGTGACCGGCTTGGGCATAAAGCGGATGACCGGCCGGCCGTTTTCGTCCAGAGTCGGCTGCTTGGTGTTGGGGTCCATCACCGGCGTGCCGACTTCGACCAGGCACATACGGCACATACCCACCGGGTCGAGCTTGGCGTGGTAGCAAAAAACTGGGATTTCGAGGCCAATCCGCTTGGCCGCTTCGACAATCAGCGTTCCTTTGGGAACGGAAACTTCAATACCATCTATGGTTAGGGTGATTTGATCTGCCATGTCTACCGTCTACTGTCTGCCGTCTACAGATGCAGATGTGCGAGATTCTGCTGTGATTCCGGGCTGCCCGGTTCTTCTTTGCGAGTCAGGGCTTCGTATTCGTCGCCGAAGAGTTTTAGGCTGGTCCGCACGCCGGGGATGACAAACTCACCCAGCAAGCAGAAGCAATTATTTTCCATTTGATCGATGATTGTGCTGAGCAATTGCACATCCTGTTTAGTGCCACGCCCTTCCCGAATTTTGGCGTAAACATTGACCAGCCAGTGCGTTCCTTCACGGCAGGGGCTGCACTTGCCGCAGCTCTCGTGCTTGAAAAATTTGACGTTCTTCTCGGCGGCCCAGACTCCATCAATTGTTTCATCCAGGATGATAAAGGAGGCCGAGCCTAACATTGTTCCGGCGGCAGCCATCGCCTCATAATCCATCGGCGTATCGAGTTTGTCAGGCCCAATGATGGCCGACGAGGCGCCCGCCGGTAACACCCCCTTGACCGCCTTGCCGTCGATGATGCCGCCGCCGCACTCTTCAATCAGGTAGCGGATAGGCGTAGCCAGGGGCAGTTCGTAGTTGCCGGGCCGGTTGACCCGCCCGCTCAGGCAGAAAATTTTGGTGCCGGGGCTTTTTTCGGTGCCAAACTGGCGGTACCACTGCGCCCCGTTCAGGATGATCGGCGGCACATTGGTCAACGTTTCGACGTTGTTGATGACGGTCGGTTTGGCGTACAGGCCCTCGACTGCCGGGAAAGGCGGGCGGCTGCGCGGCTGGCCCATCAACCCCTCCAGGCTGTTGAGCAGAGCCGTCTCCTCGCCGCAGATGTATGCGCCCGCGCCCAGGTGGAGGTAAATGTCCAGCGAGAAATCGCTGCCGAGGATATTTTTACCCAGGAACCCTTTGGCATAAGCGTCGTCAACCGCTTGTTGCAACCCGTTGCGGCCATCAAAAACGGGTTTAAACTCGCCCCGTCCGTAAATATAAGCCGTCTCCGCGCCGACGGCATAGGCGCACAAGATGACCCCTTCGATGAATTGGTGGGGATTACTTTCCATGATCTCCCGGTCTTTGAAGGTGCCGGGTTCGCTCTCGTCACCGTTGACGACGATGTACTTGGGAAAGATATTTTTGGGGATAAAGCCCCACTTGACGCCCGCCGGGAAACCGGCCCCACCTCGCCCGCGCAGCCCGGAGGCTTTGACTTCATTCATCACCTCGTCGGGTTTCATCTCGGTCAGGGCGCGTTTGAACGCCTTGTAGCCGTCATTAGCTATATATACGTCAATATCGCGGATATTCTCAACATCCCGGTGTCGCAGCAGGACGTATTTTTCTAGCAATTTATTACTCATCTATTCTCCATTATTACTGAGGCGAGTGTTTTTCCGAGTATTTCCCACTTAGCGTGGGCAAAGCTGCTGGAGTGCAGAATTTATTCTGCCAGGCGGTCAAAAGCGGAATGAATTCCGCACTCCTCCACGTCATATGGAAAATACTGGTTTTTCCTTCTCGCGCAACCTGGCAATTACTTCGTCAATCTGCTCATCGCTTAAATTTTCGTAATAATCCAGGTTGATTTGCAAACAGGGTGCTTTATCGCAGGCAGCCAGGCAGACCACCTGCTCTACCGTGAACAGGCCGTCGGCGGTGGTGCCGCCTTCCACACCCAGCCCCATTCGCTGGCACAGGCGTTGATAAAAAGCTTCCGCCCCACGCAGGGCGCAGGGCAAATCCGTGCAGACCTGCACCATATATTTGCCGACCGGGTCCTTACGGAACAGAGTGTAAAAGCCGATGATCGAGTGAACGTGGGTAACGGGAATATCCAGCGCTTCGGCCACGGCCTGG
Organism: uncultured Caldilineaceae bacterium; assembly: GCA_964622215.1. Lineage (GTDB taxonomy): Bacteria > Chloroflexota > Anaerolineae > 4572-78 > J111 > DSQQ01. The sequence continues at coordinate 6,598 of CAZUNT010000186.1, read as the reverse complement.
ATATCGTCGTCATCGAGCCAGTTTTTCTCACGTTGGGCCAGGTACAGAGCCGGCAACACCGCCGACAGCTTGCGGTCAGGCGGATATTTCTTCAGAATTTCATTGAGTTCTTGCTGTTCTTTTTCAGACCACATAGAAGCGCCTTTGGTGATTAAACGTGAAACATAAAACGGAATAAATTCCGCACTCCTCCCCGTCAGATGGGGAATATCCATAAAACGTGACGTGTCTTATGTGTTGCGTAGTATCTACTCAGGTTACACGGAGTTTCACAAAGAAGGCACGGAGGAACACAGAGAAAAACTTAAAATGCCTCTGCGCGCTTCGCGTCTGTGATCTGAGCAGTTACCTTGAGAACATTCGGTAATTCAACGTCTGCGAATGAATTCGCAGCCTGAGACGAGAAACGTGTTAGAAACACGTTATTCGGGACCAAATTAACCTGTTTCAAACAGGTTTTTCATATCAGCGACCGAATTCATTCGGTTGCAGTAGACGATGTGCAGCAATTTTGGTGAATTACCGAATCCATCTCACCTTACATAAATCTTACTCCCTACTCCCTACTACCTATCTACCTCGCCCAACACGATGTCAATCGAACCAATGATGGCAATCAAGTCGGACACGTAGCCGCCTTTGGCCATGGTATGAGTGGCTTGTAAGTTGACAAACGACGGGCCGCGTACCCGCAGACGATGAGGCACGGATGTGCCATCGCTGATGAGGCCAAACCCCAGCCAACCTTTAGGATTCTCGGCCACATAGTAGACCTGGCCCAGCGGCGGGCGATACCCTTCGGTCACCAGTTTGAAGTGATGAATGAGGGATTCCATGCTGCTGGAAATCTCTTCGCGCGGCGGCAGAGCCACTTTGCGATCTTCGGTGCGGAAGGGGCCGGGTTTGATCTTGCCGATGGCCTGCTCGACGATACGCATGCTCTGGCGCAATTCTCTAATCCGTAGTTCGTAGCGAGCATAACAATCGGCGTCGGTCGAGGTCGGTATCTCAAAATCGAACTGGTCGTAGCTGGAGTAGGGGCGCACCTTGCGTAAATCCAGCGGCACACCCGCCGCCCGCAGCATCGGCCCGGTGATGCCCAGGGCAATGGCTTCGCCGGCTCGTAGGATACCAATCCCCTTGGTCCGGCTCAACCAGACAGGGTTATGGGTCAGCATAGCCTCAAAATCTTTAAGTTCTGCGGCGAATTCTTTCAAAAAGGCTCTAACGCCATCCAAAAACGCGCCGGGCAAGGGCCAGCGCAGGCCGCCCACGCTGAAGTAGCTGGTGGTCATCCGCGCTCCGCAGACCATCTCGAACAGGTCAAGAATACGCTCGCGGGTATTAAAGCAGTACATCACCAGGGCGTGACCGGTGCCGCTCACGTCCATAGCGTGCGTACCCATCCAGATCAGGTGGCTGGCAATACGCTGCAATTCGGCACAAATGACCCGCACATACTGGGCATACTCCGGGATTTCCACATCTAACAGTTTTTCAACTGCCAGCACGTAGGCCAGGTTATTGTTCATGGGGGCGGCATAATCCATGCGGTCACAGTAAGGAATAAACTTTTCGTACCGCTTGTTTTCACCGGTTTTCTCAAAGCCGGAGTGGAGATAACCCAGTTCTGGGCTGACTTTGAGCACCTTTTCACCTTCCAATTCGACCGCCAGGCGTAACACGCCGTGCGTGGCCGGATGGTGCGGCCCCAGGTTGACCACCATGTGGTCGTCGGTGTCCATATCTTCCGGCAATTCGGTGATGAAGGACGGGCCGACCATGATTGGCTTGCCCAGGTGAGCAAAGCGCGGATTGTGGTCATCATGAGTGAAGTAGACCGGCTCGCCCCCCAAGGGATAATCCTTGCGCAGCGGATGGCCTACCCAGTTGTCAGGCATCATGATCCGGTGCAGCCAGGGATGACCTTTGAAGTTAATGCCCATCAAATCGTAAGTTTCTCGTTCCAGCCAGTCGGCGGTGGGCCAGACATCGGTGACGGTGGGCAGGGTGGGTAGATCATCGAGCTTAACCTTGCCTTGGCCATTTGAGGCGCTCTCCCCAGTTGGGTCGGGGGCGGCGGCAATCAGCCGTAGGAATTTGTTTTTGGAGGTGGAGTAAAGCTCATAATTGGCGACCAGGCGCGGCGTCTGCCCCAATTTGAGCCGGTCGGTCCCGTAGATATCGATCAGCAGGTCATAGCCCAAGTCCGGGTCATCGCGCAAAAAAAAGGCCACTTCGTGCAATTGGTCGGAGGCGACATAAATTGTCGTATCACCGCGAAACTCCGTTTGCCCCGTTATCCCTGCCGGGAATTTCGTTTGCAGATTTTCAACAATCGTATCGGTCATATCAATCCCTGATTCGTTGGGTTAGGCTATCCCAAGCCCGCGAAAATTGCTTTTGAATTGTCCGGGTTACCCCAGGATGTTACTCTCGAACCCCTAATTTTTCTTCGGCGCGGATTTTCTTTTGCAGCATCATGATCCCGTAGAAAAGCGCCTCCGGTCGAGGCGGGCAGCCGGGCACGTATACGTCCACCGGCAAAATTTTGTCCACCCCCTGTACAATAGCGTAGTTATTAAACGGACCGCCACACGAAGCGCAATCACCCATGGCGATGACCCACTTGGGATCAGACATCTGATCGTAAATTCGCTTGATGACCGGAGCCATTTTTTGCGACACACGGCCGGAGACAATCAACAAATCCGCTTGCCGGGGTGAAGCCCGGAACACTTCTGAACCAAAGCGGGCAATATCGAAGCGCGACATACCCGCCGAAATCTGCTCAATAGCGCAACAGGCCAGGCCAAACAGTAACGGCCAAATCGAGTTAGCCCGCCCCCAATTGACGGCATCTTCCAGGCGAGCCAGGGCAAGGCCCATCGTCCCGGTTTTATCTCCAGCCTGGGCCGATTCTACGTCCTGCTGCGTTGGTAAACCAGCAGCTACTCCCACTGCAACGCTCCTTTCTTCCAGACATACACGTAGCTCTCAACCAAGAGTATCGCAAAAATCCCAATCTGCACCAGGCCGTACCATTTCAAATCCCAGAATAACACTGCCCAGGGGTAGAAAAATAACACCTCAATATCGAACAGGATAAAAAGCATGGCAACCATATAATAGAGGATCGGCATCTTACGCCGGGCATCGCCGTAGTTGAGTTTACCCGACTCGATGACTTCAGATTTGGCCTGGTTGGGGCGGCGGGGTCCAATAAAGTGGGGCAAAAACAGGGAAACAAAGGCAATAAACGACGAAACCAAAAAGAAAATCAGCAACGGCACATAATCTGAAGGCATATTTCGACCTCCTCAACATCGGACAAGCTAAGGCAGATGGGGAATTTTTATAAATATTATCTTCAAAATTATTTCTTGTTAAGTTTATCACAAGGGGTGTAAGTTGTCAAAAGGATTAAAGTTGGCGTCCGAGGTGTATTTTGACGCCAACTTTGCAGCCTACTTACCCCATACTATAATCCAAACATGGTTAATTACCTAATTCATCCCCGACGGGATATGAAGCGCTATCCACTCACTATTTACTGTTTACTATTTATTATCTATTTGACCCTCACCGGCTGCGCCTTTCAACCGGAGTCTATTTTGATGGAAGCCGGCCTGATCACTCCTACCCCCACGCCTGACCCTTTCTATCACTACCGGGCGGCCTTGCAGCCCAGGGCCAGGAGTGACGTTGAGCGTGTGGCTCCTCTACCTCGCTATCATATCACCGCCACCTTAAACGATGCCGGCGATACTTTAACCGGGATTATGCAGCTTACCATACCAAACGCCGGTTCGGAATTGATTTTCCGACTTTATCCCAACCTGCCCAATTACAGAGGAATGTGCCAGGTTAATCAGGCTCGAGTTAACAACGTTCCTGCTCAGGTTGAGTTACTGGCGGAGGGAGCAGCCGTACGCCTGCCAGCGCCGGAAGCCGCCCCGGCCTCTGCTATCACCGTTGACCTGGCTTTTACCGTCAAATCGAATAATCAGCGTGGGGTTGACCGGGCCAATTATACTCTTTTCGGCTGGGATGGCCCGATTCTCAGCCTGCCCGGTTTTTACCCAAGCCTGGTCGTTCGGCAAGGCGGTGAGTGGGTGTTGGATAGACCGCCCACTCACGGTGATGTGCTCTTTAATGAGGTAGCCCTCTACCAGCTTGATCTGACCATGCCGCGTGATCTGGTCGTCGTCGCCAGTGGGGTCACTTTAAATGTACTTAACAATCCCGATGGCAGCCGAACCTGGCAGATTGCCGGCGGGCCGCTACGGGATATGACGGTTATCGCCGGGCCGTTCCAGGCGCTCAGCGAGACGGCGGCCGGGGCGACCGTTACCTCGTATTACCTGCCTGGCCATCAAGCCGCGGCTGAATCGGTGTTGGCCCATGCCGCCGCTTCGCTGCGCCTCTACAGCGACATTTACGGCCCCTACCCTTACACTGAACTGGATTTGGTCGAAGCGCCGCTCAATGTGCGGGGTATGGAGTACAGCGGCTTGGTTTTGATCGGTGAGGATTTATACCGGAGTCCGCAGGAGTTTCTCCCCTTCCTGGTCGCGCACGAGGTGGCTCACCAATGGTGGTATGCCGTGGTCGGCAACAGCCCTTACCAACACCCCTGGCTAGACGAGGGGCTGGCCGAGTATAGCGCCTTTGAGTATTACCGCCACGTTTTTGGGGAAAGCGAAGCCGAGCGCCTATTGACCGGCCGCTGGCTCATCCCTTTTGATTTCGCAACCGGGGGTGGCATCGACGGCCCGGTAGATCGCCCGGCCAACGCCTTCGACCCGGCCAGCTACGAATTGCTGGTCTACGCCAAAGCAGCCCTCTTTTTTCATGCCCTGCAAGAGCAATTGGGGAAAGAGACCTACCGCCGGGTAATACAGACTTACTACGCCGAGAACCGTTATCAGATTGTCGCGCCGCCAACCTTCCTGGTCACAGCCCAGCGGGTTTCGGGGCAGAATTTGAATCCATTGGCGGAAGAGTGGTTGAAATAGAGAAAACTACCTAATGCAATAACAAAAGACTTGTTCGGACTAGACCTGACAGGTTTCGGAAACCTGTCAGGTCTTATTCTACACTAATCCCTGCGAACAGCTCGCCATTGCTCGCCCGCCGGTTCCACCAGCAGCACCACCTCACCGCCGATAAGCGCCGGACGAATCTTATCCCCTGTTTCGATCAGGCCGTTGGTGACCATCTGGCCGGATAGGGTCTGTATCCCGGCGATTCCGGCGGCCAAAATGGTCTCGACCGGCTGCGTCCCTCGCAACTCCCGAATATCGCCCACCCAAATAAAGCGACCATCCTCGCCTGTAGCGGCCAGTCCGACCGCGGCCAGCGCGCCAATAATCCCATCCCCACTGCCCCCCAAAGCGCGGAGGGTCAAGCCGTAGGTCTCGGCCAGGTGGCGGGCTTCGGCTTGGGTCACCAATGTGGTTTTGGTGCGCCGGCCAAACTCGCCGATCGCCGAGGGCACATTGAAAGCGACACACAAGCCTGGGTCGCTCCCCGGCTGGAATTGAGCCAACAGCAGTGCTGCCACCTCCTCGGTCAAAGCTGCCAGGTTTAGTTCAGCCCCGTTAACTTCCAGATGGATCACATTGGCGCTGTTTTTGGCGGTCATTGGGACGCGAGGATCGAGGAGCAGTTGATGGCGGGTGATGCCGTGCACCGGCCAGCGATTAGCCAACGCTGCGGCAATGCGGCGGGCATGATGGCCAGTGCCCGGCGCATTTAGAATATCTGTATCATCCAAACCAATATAGAGTATTGACATACGTAATTTCCTCCGGTATAATAGTTATGGGTATATGCTCAAAATAAATTATAGTCCAAAATAGGAGTAAAAACAATGGCTAAAATCTTTGTACGCGAACGCAAGCATATCGGCGAGTTGGCGGGCCGCCCTCGCTTTGCGATTATAGGCGTTGAGGGCAGCGATCTCAAAATCTTCAAGCCCCACGTGCGCCGGAGCGAGTTGGAGGCTATGGCTCAGAGCCTTGGCGCTGAAGTAGTTACTCTACCTCAGGGCGGCGATGAGTATCAAGGTCAGGGCGGCGGGGGAGGCCGCCGGCGGGGCAAACGTCACGGCGGAGAGTAAGGTTTATGCCTCGCCCGCGCAAGCGACGCCGGTTGTGGCACGAGCCGCAACCGGCCATTTTCAAACCGGTCGGATTACCCCTGGAGACACTGGAGCGAGTCACCCTGCTGCACGAAGAGTTAGAGGCGTTACGCCTGGCCGACCTGGAAGGATGCCATCAAGCCGACGCGGCTGCCGTAATGGGAGTGTCTCGCTCCACCTTTCAACGCCTGGTCACGGAAGCCCGGCGCAAAGTGGCTTCGGCCCTAGTCGACGGTGCAGCTCTGCATATCGAAGGCGGCGCGTTCCGGGTGATGATCGTGCGCTGGCACTGCGCCAACTGTGGCCACAATTGGGACATCACCCACGGCAGCGGGCAGGGCCAGCCAGACATTTGCCCAAACTGCGGGAGTCCGGCCATTCGGGAACGAGTGTAATAGGAGGGTTGGACCCGCTTTTTAGCTGGTTACGTTTGAACGTAACCTACTCGTAACC
>CAZUNT010000185.1:0-13798 GCA_964622215.1 uncultured Caldilineaceae bacterium | reverse complement strand
AGTGGCAACAACACGGTTTTTCTGCCGGTCGTTTTGAAATAGATGTCAACTGTATGAGCTTACTGCCAAGAACCGGCAGGAGCATACACGCCAAGATCAGTCAGGGCTGGCCTACGGGCCGGCCTTTTTTATGGGTGATGGTTGTCGCCAAAGGCTTAGGTATGTACAATGGTTAAAGATTTACGGAGTTGACAATGAAAGAGGCCCTGCGGCAATTTACCGCCCAACTATCAGGACTCAGGCAACTCAAGCCACCGTGGCCACACTGGCTGATTAAGCTTATTGGCTTGGGGCTGATCGCGCTGGGTATCATCTTCCTTATCATGTACGGCGCGGTGCAAGCCCTCACCTGTGTGCATGATAACAACGAGAGCATCACGTGCTACCGCGAGCTTAAACTGTGGGGGATGCTGCCCCTCAAGCACGAACGTATCGCGAACATCACCACAGTAACATTGGAAATCAGTTGCCACACCGGCGGGCGTATCGCCAAGACTACCTGTGAGTACGATACACTCACCTTGCACCCGGCTAAGGGCGAACCGGTCGCCCCGCCCAGGGCCTACTACAACCTGCCCTCCGTCCGTGAAGCTACGGCCGCACTCCAAGCCTACCTCGACCAGCCGCAACCGGAGCCGCTCATCCGGTCCGATTTTAACCCCTTCACCGCATGGGTGGGGTCGCTGTGCGTCGTTCCGCCCTTCGTCATCTGGGGAATTTTGATCTTGATCTTCTGGCGCGAGGGCAAAGTAATAGTCAATTCATAGCGATCAATATTTACAATATCTGTTTTTCAAGTATAATTCGGCTTTCTTGTGCGTGATTTCACGAATTATGACTCGCTCAATGTCATTAAGTTAAGGAGTCCAGACTTCAGTCTGGCAGGCAGAATAAATTCTGCACTCCAGCTTATCTTAATGACATTGATGACACGCTTAAAAGAAAGGGGTGATGTTATGGCTAAATGGCCTTACAACACATGATCCCACGTTGTCGGAATGCACGGGCTGCATTCTCTCTCTAATTTTGCCTCGCCGGCCATACCTTTGACCGGCTACGTCACCTCAACTGTCCTCGCTACTTGACCGTTGTAGACTCTAACGTTGCCGGGAAAGGGTGCGCCAAAGGCGCGGCCTATATCCTATCCACAATGAAGGAGTCTCAAATGTCTTCCCTATCAAAGAAAACTGTTTTCGTTTTTACCTCGTATGGCATGGGCCAGACCGAGAACACCGCACTCAAGCTCAACCTGGCCAAAAAATTCCTGACGCTCATCGCCGAAGCCGACCCCTTGCCGGCGCAAATTTGCTTTTACACCGATGGGGTCAAACTATGCATCACCGGCTCGCCGGTGTTAGACGAACTGCGAATTCTGGTCGATAAGGGCGTCACCCTGGTATTGTGTCACACCTGCCTGGATACCTTTGGCCTGCTCGATCAAGTGGCCGTCGGCGTGGTCGGCGGTATGGGCGACATCATCACGTCGATAATGAACGCCGATAATACCATCACCTTATAACTAACCCAAATCTCGGTCTAAGACCGATTGTTTTAGCTCGCCAGGTGTGGTAGACTGGTAGGCGAAGGAATATGTCTGGAGATAGCTGCCAGTTGATCCGATTTGAATTGATGTCAATCCTGGTTTTTACATCCCCTTTCATTGGCTTTTGTTGAGATAGGCAGCTTTTCCTTTTGAAACGAGGTAGAGTAATTGGCTGAAAAGCGACTGGGGATGGGCCATTTGGCTAGTAAGGCCGGCTTTGGGACCCGCATCTGGAGTGAATGGGGTTACTGGGCTGGACGTTTCTACAACCTCGTTATCGCTGTTGGCACAGCACTTATCCTTATCCTATCAATCTACCAGTATGTTCCGATTTTGTTTTCAGTTGGGGTACTGATAGCTTATATTCTTTATCTTTTTCTACGCTTCTATTTTATTGAAAAGTACAAAGCCTCTTTTTACCATCCCCTGATCCAGTTGGGCCGGGCTCAATTTTTTATTCTCATGTTGACCCTGCTTATGGCCTGGTTAGGCCAACCGGGCGTTCACGGATATTTATGGCTGTTATACCCCCTCCAATTAATGATTATTGGCCGCCATCTTCATAAGTGGGCGCTTGCGGCTTCCATTCTAGAAGTCTGGCTGCTTCTAGCAACTCTCCACTGGTGGGTACAGCCTGCTTCATCCTGGTTAAGCCTATGGCAAGACCCGGAATTCGTCATCCAATGTAGCTGGATTACCCTGATCAGTTTCATCATTTATTACCTGCTGCGTAATATTGACGCCCGGGACGAAACTATTGCCACTCTGAACCAGATTAATACTTTGGCCCCGGTGCATTCCAATGAGCGCGAGGCTGATCACCACTGGGAAAAGATCCTGAGCACTTATATGCAGCACCTGGGTGGGCAAACAGCCTCGGTTTGGTTATATAATCAGCATACGGGTCAGACCCGGCTGCTCAACAAACTAACTCACTGCCAGGGAGAAAGCTGTCCCCTATTTGAAAGTTACAGTACAGGCGAAGATGCAACCCTTCAGCCGCTTCAACCTGTGGCCAGAGCTGTCCGCAGAGGTTGCCCCATTTATTGCAAGGTACAGGTTACATCAGGAAATTTGCTCTCCCGACCGGTCGACTCCACCCAATTCTACACTTTACCAGCGGGCGTTCATTCCAGTATGCTAATCCCCGTCAAAGAACAAAATGTTGATCCTCAACCAATACTGGGGCTATTGTGTGTGGATTTTAACCGGGCCAGTCCACCCCGCGAACACCTCCTGACCCACTACTTTGAGTTTCTAGAGAATCTGGCTCAGCGTATTGCCCCGAATTTGCGGGTAGCCGGTCAGATGGAAGAGCAGTATTTGCTGCACCGGGTTGGCATCAAGGTTTCCAGCAGTCTACGGCTTGAGGATGTCTTGAATGATACCCTTGATGTTTTGACGGTGGCGCTCGGATTTGAACTGGCCACTATTTCGCTGGTAGACGAGGAAGCCCAGCTTATCCGTTGTGTCGCGGGACGGAACGTCTCGTCTGAATGGATCAAACAAGCTTGCCACCCTCTCACCAGCGCTGATATCCAGGCCGATGTTGTTCGTCGCGGGCAGGTTGAGGTTATCAGCGGCTGGGACGAACGTTTTGACAATCGTATCTACGACCGCTTCAGCCATCATGAACTCGTCCGGGCTTTTGTGCCCATTCCTCAGCAGGATCGAATTAATGGCAAATCAGTTCAGGCGCAGGGGGTTGTGGAGGTAGGCTACGACTTAAAGTCTCGCGCTCACATTCCTGCGAACCAACGCGCCATACTGACCGCGTTTGTGGATCAGGCAGCCGTAGCCATTGAAAAAGCCCGGCTCTTTGAAGATGCGCTCCGCCATCAGAAACTGCTGGCCCAATTGCACCAAGTTAGCCATGATATTGCTCTAGCCCGCCAACCCGACGAGGTTTTGGCTCGCCTGGGCGCAGCTTTGCAGTCTGTGCTCGACGCTGACATTGTGATGTTTTATCAGTATGATCGCCTCAGGCAAAAAATCGAGCCGCCCCAAATTTTTGGTGAAGTATGGAGCCATCGCCCCATTCAACTTGCCTCTATCGATCGAAGTATTGTGGCCGAAATTTTGCGCCAGGGTAAGCCCTATTACGCCGCCGATGCCGCCGATGACCCGCTTTTGACCAAACCTATTATTCCACTTGATCAACCTGAAAATCGGGGGCGCCGGCGTACTTTTACTCAGCGTCAGAATATCAAGTCGTTTGCCGGAGTACCCATGTTGACCAACGGCGAAACAATTGGAGTGTTATGTGTCAACTACCGGCGGCGGCACGCTTTTGGTCAAAATGAGCAATCGATCTTGGGTCTGGCGGCCCAGTTGGCCGCTGTAGCCTTGCGCAATGCCGAATTTAATGCCCTGTCGGCAGAACTGGCTGTATCAGAGGAGCGGGGTCGGCTGGCCGGGCAACTGCATGATTCGGTTTCGCAATTTCTGCCGGCCATCCAATTGATGGCTGATACGGCTCTGAAACAGTTGCCGACCCAGCCGGAACAGACGGCTTACTGGTTGGAACGAATTCGCCATGCGGCCCACCTAACCATCGCCGAAATCAGGATCAATTTGTTCGAGTTGAGCGTCAGCAGCACCTGCAGCCGCAATCTACGCCAAGCTCTGCAAGAAAGTGCTGCCCTGGCCCGCGAGTACTTTAACCTGGAAGTAAACATCTCGCCCCAGGCCATCCCTGAGGACCTCCAAATCCCCATTGGCGCCGAATTGCTGCTAATCTGCCGCGAGGCAATTGTGAATGCCAGCCGTCACGCCCAGGCCCAGCGGGTTATGGTAGATTTATCAGAAGTGAATGGTAAAGTCCGGCTGCAGGTGCAGGACGATGGCCGCGGTTTTGATGTATCTACCCTCAGCCAGCAAGGGATGCGGGGGCTAAAACTGATGAACCAACGGGTAGAGCGTATGAGAGGGTATCTCAATATTCACAGCCAGCCCGGTCATGGGACGACGATTGAGGTGGTTGTACCCACCTCAACCCCTTAGAATTATGACCGTGAGGAGTTAAAACTAAAATGATGGCTAAGGATAACGGACGAATCAGTGTGCTCATTGTGGAAGACTCACCGATTTATCGAGAGGCTTTGGAAGGTTACCTCAAAGCCATGCCTGAGTTGTTCGAAGTAGTGGGTTGGGCTGACCGGCATGAACAGACCCTGTCTCTCATTGAGCAACATGTGCCGGATATATTGCTGCTTGATCTGGTCTTAAACCGAGACCGTCGGGCCGGGCTTGGGATTATCCCCGAGGCCCGCCAAATTAGTCCAAACACAAAAATTGTCGTGCTAACGGCCCATTTTGAGGATGAGTTGATCTTTGAAGCCATCCGGGCCGGGGCTATGACCTATTTGTTGAAAGATAAAGTTACCGGCGACCAGTTAAACGAAATTTTGAGCCGCGTCCAGGATGGCGACCCCCCGATGGATGCCGAAATTGCCCGGCGTCTCTACCAGTTCTTTCAAGCGCCGGGCAACCATTTTGACCAGGCCGCACCGCCCTCGAAACTGACCGAGCGCGAGCGGGAGGTATTAGCCCTGGTCGCCGAAGGTAAACGCAATCGCGAGATTGCCGAGACGTTAATCATCACCGAAAAAACGGTCAAAACCCACGTCAGCAATATTCTCAGCAAACTGCACCTGGGCAACCGTACCGAACTGAAGTGGTGGTACCAACATCAGCGCAGCGGTGAGTTAGGCAAGGTTTGAAACACCATCCCAAACTTAATATCCGTCGTCGTCGTAGGACTTGGGCCGAGATTATACCTCGGCCTTTTTTTACTTCTATAGGTCAATCGACGGGGCATAGATTTTAGTATTTCCCTCGGTTATACTGAAGTTAGGAAAGGAGAAAACGATGATGGAAATTTCATTAGGAACATTGGTTTTAATGGGTTTTTTCGGAATTTTAGTGGGGATGCTGATACTTAGCCTGGTAGCTGCCAGAATTGTAAATAATCGGGGATTTCACCGAGATTAGTTTCTCCCCATTACTGCTGAGGTGTGCCACACTTTTTCTGGTTTCCTTCTAAAGTGCGGTCACCTCTTAGACTAATAACGTTTCTTCTAATTCTCACTACCCCAACAAGGCGTTAAGGAGGCCAACTCTGATGAAACTGAATCCTGATGAACGTTTATTGATTGAAAACGGCGTTAACCACTACAAGTTAATAGGGCCAGGCCGAGTTTGGTTGTTACCCTGGCAAAAAGTTCTGACTAAACTCAACGTCGGCCCCCAGGGGCAGCCACTATACTTTGAAAACGTGCGTAGCGGGGAGAACGTTCCGGTCAACGTGACCCTCCAGTTACTTTACCAAGTTGACCCTCAGCTATTCACCGCCGAGATGTTACCCAAGCTGCCAAGTTGGCAGGCCGGCAGTTGGCAAGCTATCCTCAAGTGGCGCACAGAATATGTTCTCCGCCGGGTGATGGCTGACTTAAACTGGCGCGACTTGGCGCAGGAAGCCACCCAGCAGCGTCTGGAACGGCGTCTGACCCAGACTCTGGCTACATTCTTAAAACTCGTTGGCCTCAATTTGATGGCGGCCTGTGTAATCAAAACAGAATTGCCGGCCGACTTACAACACACGATTATCCAGGCTGAACGGGATGGTCTGGAACCACGCGGGCGAGCGTTGGTACTAAAAGAGTACTTTGACCTGTTTGGCCACGACCTGGGCAGAGCCATGCCTCATATTGTCCAATGGGAGTTATTGAATCTACTGCGCCAGAATGGGCAGACCAACTTGATCCTGACCGGAACAGGTTTGACTCTAGATCAGAATAGCGCGGGGCACGAATCCGTTCTGCCGCTGTATCAAATGCAATTACCTCAGTTACCTCAGAAGTAGGTAGGGAACATTCTTCAATCATCTCTGTCCCAGTCTACTTCAATCCTGGCATCACCAGAATAATCCTGATATTCCACTCTGATTGTATGATAACCGGCCCCGATATCCTTAAAGGAGCCGGTGGTGGTGCCTCCGTGCTCGGAGTCCTCCTCGATGATAAGCCAATTATCCAGATAGATTTTGACCCGGTCTTCTTCAGCAAGTTGAACCTGGAAGTCATAATCCCCTGCCTTTAACACGACCGTTCTTTGCCAGCGCACGGAGAAGTTGTCGTCATTCATACCGGAGGCCGGCTCATCGTCGTCCCAATCAAAATCCAGGTCGTCGTCCTCACGAACCAGGAAGGGGGTATCGCGGAAGTCAGGGTTGTTGTAATATTCGCCCACCCATTTATCGCCTGAGACGATGGTTTTCTCGAACCAGACTTTGATATGAGCATCGCCTGCCGCCTCGAAAAATTCGACCGTGAGCGTATGGGTCCCCGGCTTGATGTCGGCAAAAATACCGGAATGGAGGACATAGGGGTTGGTATTCCATTCGTCAATAATCAGCCAGCCGTCCAGATAAAGTTTAACCCCATCATCCACATCGGCCCAAAAACGATAATCGCCCTCCTCGACAAACTCAAAAGGGCGGGTCCAGCGCACCGAGAAATTATCGGCGGGAACATTAGGTCCGGGTCTAGTTGAAGCCCAATTAAAATCAAGCGCCGGGTCATCGCGGACCAAGACCGGCTCACCGGCCAGGTTGGGATTATCGTAATACTCACCGCGCCAACCGGCCGAAGAGGGCGGGGGCAGGGTGGGGCTAGCTACGGGCACAGGGGGCGGCGTTGGGATGGTTGGTGTTGGTGAGGCGGCTGGGGTTAGGGTGGCTGCCGATGGTGAGACAGTTGGCATCGGTAGAGTGATACCCTCGGCAATAGGCAGGCGTAATAGGTCCCCCCGGCAGGAAACAGCGCTGGCATTGACCCAGCCAGCTTCTCGCTGCTTCGTTTCAACCAGCAGCCACAAACCGTTGGCGTTATAATATTTGAGGGCCGAGAGAGATGTTCCCCCTGGCAAGGTTTTAAAAGCATCGAAACTGGGGTCAGGGCCGCTTCTCAACTGAAGCACGTCAGGGCCGACCACGCAGGGGACAATGAAGACGGCTGAGGGGGGGCCTGGTGTGGGTGAAGGGAGGGGTGAGAACGATGACAGCGTATCCCCCTCGCGGGTAAAAGAGTCAGGCGTGGTCGAGGTAGTGGCAGTAGGTTGGGTCGGGGTCAGGGTTACGGCTCGGCTGAGGGTGGGTGTGCTTGACGGGGAGGCAATCGGCGAAAAAGCAACCGGTGTGGCAGCGGCTGGAGTAGTCGGAGTAGCCGTCAATTCGGTCATAAGAGGGACAGCGGTGGGCGGCGTCTCAATAAGTGAGCAGCCGGTCAAGAGGGTGATGACCAGGGATAGAACCAGCCAGATATTAACCACAAACTGCTGATAGACTTTGTTTTCCATAGGTATCTCGGCCAGGATAAAAAGCACCGAAGGAGCCAACCACTCCTCATAGATATGATAATTATATTGCAGTGTTTAAGCAAGCCAATATCTGGATAAAACCACACTGCTAGATATTTAAGGTTGGCTGAAGAAGAAACGATTGTGATTACTCGGCACGGTAAACCGGCGGGGGTGTTAGTTGGTTTTGCGAGCGAGGATGATTGGTTTGATTATCGGTTAGAGCATGATGAACGATTTTTGAGGCGGGTAACTAAAGCAAGAGAGAGTTTGCGAGCCGGACAGGGATTAAAGGTGGAAGAGATAGATCAGGAATAGTGACATTTTTCCGGCTTTTTAATGACAAATATCACTAGGTAAAAATCTTCTTTTCCCTTACTATTTAAGCGGTTGATTCTATATCTTCATATCGAATGACTCAACCATTGATCTTTAAGCCTTAAGGCTTAAATAATATAGGAGAGCAGAGTTGCTCGTAGGTGTGAGGAAAAAACAACATCGGAGCGTTTCCGGTTGGCAGTTGTCAACCCAACGCTCAGGCAGACGACGCTATGACAGTTTAACATAGCGTCGTTTTTATTTATATGGAGGTGAAAGGGAAAAAATGATAAAAGTAGAGGTATGGCTCTATGGACCCATGGCCCGGTATGGCGGTGATCAGAATGAGGGCAGTCATGCTCAACTTAATTGGGAGTTACCCGAAGGAACCAGGATGTCTGACTTGCTCGAGCGATTGGAGATGCCTCTGGAGAAAAAAGGGATCACCTTCATCAATGGTCAGTTGACCGATATGCCCGGCCTGGCCGCCGACCTGGAACGGGAACTACAAGATGGAGACCGGGTTGCTTTCTTCCATGAGCGGAGTATGTGGCCTTTCCAGTATCGTTGCGGAGCCAGCACCGGCTCGGAATTGGAAGAGGCCATGAAAAAACGTGGCTTTCTGCATCATTCATCCTATCAAGAAGATGCTGACTGATAGTTTCAGAGGTTAATGCTAAATTCTAGCTTTTAACTATTTATTTCAAGGAGGTTGTTTAAAATGAGTAAGTTTTTACGCATCAACATGACCAACCGCACCGCCGCCTACGAGGATGTACCGGAGAAGTACAAACTGATGGCCGGCCGCTGGTTGACCAGCACCTTTACCGCCGACGAGGTGCCGCCGACGTGCCACCCCCTGGGGCCGAACAACAAGCTGATCTTGGCGCCGGGTATTATCAGCGGTACGGCGGCGCCGACCAGCGCCCGCCTCTCGGCTGGCGGCAAATCGCCGCTGACCGGTGGGATCAAGGAATCGAACGCCGCCAGCGGCTGGTCCCCTTCGGTGATCCGGCTGGGGTTAAAGGCCATTATCGTCGAGGGCTTCCCCAAAGAGAAGGACGGCAAGTTCTGGGGCGTCCACGTCACCAAGGACGGCGCCACCTTCTTCCCCGCCGATGAGTATTGCGGCAAAGGGTTATACGAGGTCTACCCCAAGCTCTTTGAACGTTTCGGCAAGAAGGCCGACATTATGGCCATCGGCGTGGCCGGCGAGTTCAAGATGACCAATGCCGGCATCTGCTTCAACGACATCGAAGGCCGGCCGGCTCGCTATGCCGGGCGCGGCGGCCTGGGGGCCGTTCTGGGTTCCAAGGGCTTGAAGTTCATTGTCGTAGACAGCGCCGGCGCCAGTGGGGCGATGCCCATCAGCAATAAAGACTTGTTCGACCAGGGCCGCAAGAAGTTGACCGAAGCGATCCGCAGCCACGATATCACCAAGCCCAAGGGCGGCCTGAACACCTACGGCACCGCCGTGCTGATCAACATGCTGAACGAAGCCGGCGGCCTGCCCACCCGCAACTTCTCCAGCGGCCGTTTTGAGGGCGCAGCCAAGATCGCCGGCGAGGCCATCTTCGAGGGCAACAAGGAGCGCCTGGGGAAGGAGCTTTATAACCACGCCTGCAGCCCCGGCTGCATCATCCAGTGCTCCAACGTCTGGTATAAACCCGATGGCACCGAGCATGTTTCCTGCCAGGAGTATGAGTCGGTCTGGAGCCTGGGGGCCAACTGCGGCATCGACTCCCTCGATTTTACCGGTGAATTGATCCACCTGTGCAACGACTACGGCCTGGATACGATTGAGGCCGGCAACACCATTGCCGTGGCTATGGAGGGCGGCCTGGCCGAGTTCGGCGACGGGGAAGCGGCGATCAAGCTGATGCACGAGATCGGCCAGGGCACGCCGCTGGGCCGCATCCTGGGCAACGGGGTGGCCTTCACGGCGCGGGCGCTGGGCGTGCACAGGGTGCCGGTGGTCAAGGGCCAGAGTATGCCGGCTTACGAGCCGCGGGCGGTCAAGGGCATCGGCATCACCTATGCCACCAACCCCATGGGCGCCGACCACACCGTCGGCTACACCATCGCCCCCGAGATCCTGGGGGTCAGCGGCAAGGTCGACCCACTTAGCAACGAGGGCAAAGCTGAACTCAGCCGCAACTTCCAGAAGGCTACGGCTTTCATCGACAGCACCGGCCACTGCCTATTCATCGCCTTCCCCATTCTGGATATCGCCAGCGGTTTCGAGGGGATGGTCGAAGAGTGCGCCGGCCAACTGGGGACCAACTGGACCGTCGCCGACGTCACCCGGATTGGCACGGAAATCCTCAAGGTCGAGCGGAAGTTCAATGAAGCCGCCGGCTTCACCAAGGCGGACGACCGTGTGCCTGAATTTATGAAGTATGAGCCGCTTCCGCCGCTCAACGTCGTCTTCGACATCCCTGATGAGGTGATGGATTCGGTCAACGCCGAATTGTAATCACGTATGGATTAGACCTGACAGGTTTCGGAAACCTGTCAGGTCTTACTGATGAAACTATGCCCAAAATTACTACGGATGAGCAGGGACAACTGATTTTGCCGGAGGAGGTCCGGCAGCGCCAACGCATCTCCCCCCAGGCTGAATATTGGCTGGAGGAACGCGAAGGCGACCTGATCCTTCACCCACGCCGGCCTGACGTGCGCAAACTTTATATCGAGCCGACCACGACCTGCAATCTTGACTGCCGGACCTGTGTCCGCACTATCTGGGAAGACCCCAAAGCCCCTATGGCCATGACCACATTTGAGCGGCTGGTGGCCAGCCTGCCGGATTTGCCCAACCTCGACCGGGTGGTCTTTACCGGCTTCGGCGAGCCTCTGGCCCATCCTCACCTGCTGGACATGATCGGGGTCATGCGCGAGCGCGGCCTGGCCGTGAGCCTCGGCTCTAACGGCCTGCTGTTAAAGCCCAAAATAGCGCGCGAATTGGTCCGGCTGGGAGTAGACCGGCTGGTGATCTCGGTCGACGGGGCGAAACCGGAGACCTACGCGGATGTGCGCGGGGCGATGTTATCCACGATCCTGAACAACATCCGCGGCTTGAATGAGGCCAAAAGTCAACTCGGTTCGCTGACCCCCGCCCTGGGGATCGAATTTGTAGCCCTGCGGAGCAACGTGGCAGAACTGCGTGAGCTGACCAGCCTGGCCTCGCAGTTGGGCGCAGCCCGCGTGCTGGTCAGCAACGTCCTGGCCTATACCGAAGAGATGCGTGACGAAATGCTCTACGGCTACGAACCCCGCCCGCCGTTCGATGCCGGCGGTTGGCCGGTCAAGCTGGGCGCCTGGGTCACCTGGGGCACCCTGGAACTGCCGCGTATGCACTGGGGCGCGGAACGCCGCTGCCGTTTTGTCCAGGATCGGTCAATTGTGGTCGGCTGGGATGGCGGGGTATCGCCCTGTTATGCCCTGTCACACAATTACAGTTACTTCCCCATCGACGGGAGCAAGAAACAGGTAGCCCGCTACGTGCTGGGCAACGTGAACGAACAATCCCTGGCAGAAATCTGGATGTCCGAGGAGTACGTGCGCTTTCGCAGTGAAGTGCGGAGTTTCCACTTCCCCTCCTGTCCTGACTGCGACCTGCGGGAAAGCTGCGATCTGCGCCAGCGTAACGAGGGCTGCTGGGGCTGGAACCCCTCCTGCGCCGACTGCCTGTGGGCGCAGGATATTGTCCGCTGTCCGTAAGGTGAGTATGAGAGTCGGGGTAAAACTTTTCGCCTCCCTAAAACAATATCTTCCCGGCCACAAGCTCGGTACTCCAACCGAGGTTGAATTACCCGCCGGGGCTACCCTGGCCGATTTGGTCAGGCAGCTAAACCTGCCCCAGGCAGAGGTCAAGGTCGCCCTCGTCAATGCCCGCGCTCAACCCCTGTCCTATGTGCTGCAGCCTGACGATGAGGTAGGGATTTTTCCGCCCATTGGGGGAGGGTAAGAGGAACTACAGCGGGGTTTCGGGCACCGGGATTTCAGCCGATGATTGCCGGGGCAGCTCGCGTCGAGCGCGGCGCGGTAAGAGGCCGGCCCGTTTGATGATCTCGGCCACCCTCTCCTCCTGACGATAGGCCATTAGGTGGACCCCATGAACTCCTTCTATCTCGCGCACCTGCTGGATAATTTCGATACTGATTCGCATCCCTTCTTCGACTTTCTGCTCTTTGGACGTTTTGGCCAGGCGGGCGACCACTTCATCCGGTATCCAGACGCCGGGCACTTTGGTGCGCATAAATTCGGCGGCCTTTTCATTACGCAGCAGGCCGATGCCCACCAGGATGTAGACCTTCTCATGCAATCCCATGTCGCGGACGCGCTGCATAAATTGTTTAAACCGAGGCAGGTCAAAGCAATATTGAGTTTGAATAAATTCGGCCCCGGCTTCAATCTTTTTGGCCAGGCGTAAGGGCCGCCAATCGAGCGGGGGGACAAAGGGATTTTCGGCCGCGCCCAAAAAGAGACGGGGCGGGGTGGTCAGCTTGCGCCCGCTCAGAAAGACGCCCTGATCGCGCATCATACGAGCCACAGCCAGCAACTGGGTCGAGTCAAAATCAAAAACTCGCTTGGCCTGGGGTTGATCGCCGTTGGAAACGTCGTCGCCGGTCAAGCACAGTACATTTTTGACCCCCATGGCCGCCGCGCCGAGTAAGTCGCCTTGAATGGCAATCCGGTTGCGGTCGCGGCAGCCTACCTGAAAAACAGTTTCATACCCGGCGCGGGTGAGCAGGGCACAACAGCCCAGGCTGCTCATGTGACAGTTCGCCCCGGAGCCATCGGTCGCGTTGATGGCGTCGCAAACCTCGGCCAGCACCAGCGCGTTTTTGTAAACATCGTGGGGGTCGGCGCTGTCGGGAGCATTGAGTTCGGCGGTGACGGCAAAGCGGCCTGAGCGCAACACCCGCTCCAGGCGGCTGCCGGTCCGCAGCGGTCGTTCGGCCAGGGGGGGAGGGAGGCTCATCCATTCCTCCCATTTTCGGCCGGCATGGCCAAAACCCAGCCGGGCGGAGTTTCGGCATCCCGGCCTTCAACCATATTGATCCAGGCCGAGGTTCCATGCAGGGCGCGGTTGACCGGCGGCTGGACCCATTGCATCTCGTGAGCATAGAACTTCATCTGCCGGCTGCGTTCCCAGGCTTGCACCCAAACGCAAGGGCGCTCAGGGATGACCTCGCAGTGACCATTCGCCCGTACTCCGCCACAAGGGCCATTGCGTAGGTTCTTGGGGCAATTCATTGGGCAAGTCATGCCGGTACTATGGAGGATACACTGGCCGCACATCTGGCAGTTGAACATCCAGCCCTTGCCGACCTCCTCACCCCAGATAACCAGCTTTTCGGATATGGCAGGGCTGACCCGCTTCATAAGCGGATAAATTCTCTCGAAGACGTGTTTGGTGAAATCGTAGAAATATTCCAGAAAATGAGGCCGGTTCTTAAGCCATTCACTACCCGGCGCACGCCGGCCTTCTTTCAGATAAGTCATTGATTCATTGCTCCTCGTAAATAGCCTTTCTGGAGTGCAGAATTAATTCTGCACTCCAGATTTTCATCA
>CAZUNT010000184.1:9388-13953 GCA_964622215.1 uncultured Caldilineaceae bacterium | reverse complement strand
CTCTCTGCGGTCTGCGGTCAGGAATACTCAATTTGGGGTAGCCTGAATAGTTACATCACTTTTACCTACCCCGCCTGGTTGAGCCTCCGCCGCTGAAAGTGAACAGCCTGGTACATAAATGCTTCCAGGCGGGTGTTAAGGTTGGTTCCCCCTTGCGCGTCGTAACTGATATCTAGCCAGGGGAGATCATCCAAGTCGGCGCGCAGACGCGGGGCCATCCCGGCGGTGATGATGCCGGGCATACACGAGAAAGGCATAACATTCAAAATACCGCATACTCCGCTCTGGGCCAGATTGATCGCCTTGCCCATACTCAAAACAGCTTCGGTACTCAAGGCAGGGTCATAGTAGGGCCGCAGGCCGGCCATCAACTGGGGCATGGGGGCCTCATGAGGATGTTTGAGCAAATGTTCCACCGGCTTCACCAACTTGCGTTCCTCGTGCTGCTGATACAGGTCGGTGAGCGAAATGATGGAAAAGTCAAAGTACATGCCCAACCGCCGGGTCAAGGTTTTGTAATCCCAGTTGGCATAATAGAGCCATTCCATCATACTGGCCAGCAGCACTTCACCACCGGCCCCTTCAACCTGGCGAATAAGCTGCTGGTTGCTGTAAGCATTAAAACGGAGATAAATTTCGCCCACCAGACCAATCAGTGGGCGAGACTGGCTGCGGTCGACCGGTAAGGTTTCAAATTTTTCGGCTGTCCATTTCATCGCCTCAACTATCCGCCGGCCGCCACCGGCCTCGGTGGCGGCGACTACCTGTTCCAGGCAATGCCGGTAAACCTGGTCGGTTTGGCCTTTATTCAACTCATAGGGGCGGTACTCGTGCAGCAATTTTTGTAACAGGTCAACCGCCACAATACCCTGCCAGAACCGCCGGCGCAGGCGAGCCGGGTTTTGGCCAAAGCCCTGATAACCGTTGGCCGCATCCGGCGAGATAATTTCCATTTCGCCCAGTCCATATCGATCCAGAATATCCCGCTGCAAGATAATAT
Source organism: uncultured Caldilineaceae bacterium (assembly GCA_964622215.1). GTDB lineage: Bacteria > Chloroflexota > Anaerolineae > 4572-78 > J111 > DSQQ01. The sequence goes on along the minus strand of CAZUNT010000184.1, from coordinate 12,953 downwards.
ACTGCCCAAAACGACACGGCCCGCCGGCAGTCGGCATCAACAATACGGCCTGCGCCGGGTCAAAATCGGGCCGGCGTGCCCGGCGGATAATATCACCTGTGGTCGTGAAGCACGGCGAACATTCGCGCCCCAGGCATAGTTGTACCCCTAGCGCCATCGTTTCCTCGTCGGGGGGCGACAAAACTTCAGCCGGAAGGCCCTCCGCCCGGAAAGCCGCGCCTAAAATGTAGACATGATCGCACATATAGGGAATATAGATAGTTTTGCAGCCCTGGCGATCAGCCCGCCCGTTCTTCTGAGTCATAACAACACTCCTTTTCTCATTCTCAAACTATCAAAAAAGGCTTCGCACCGGGTGATGATCCCGGTATCGGCAGTGTGATTGTCTAGCTCCAATTCCAGAAACGGCTTGGGACTCATGACCTGGCGGAAGAAGTTGATAATGAAAGAATCAGGGCCACAGTTGAAATTTGTTACATAAATGGCTTGCAGGCGAGGATCATGGCGGATGAAGGAGGCCGCAGCCAGAATTAACTGGCCACTGCGCCAGAACATTCTTTGGTAGCGATCCGGGAGGTTAACCTGATCAAGGGGCAGAAAATCCAGGGGGATAGATAGGACACCAAGTTTACGCAGCTTAAAGGGCAAGTCCTGGCAGGCGCCCAGATCACAGGTATTGTAGGGCCGCCCAACCAACACGGCTGCCGGATACTCACCGTTCAGGCTGTCTAAAACTTCACGGCCCCGCCGCCGGATGGCGGCATAAAAATCCTGCTGGGCTGCCTCGGCTGCCGTGTTAGCGGCAGCAATACGTTGGCGTGAAACACCTAATTGCCCGGCCATGTCTTCTAGCTCGCGCATCTTGAGTTTTGACCAGCGCATGTGCAGCGGAAATTTTAACGGACGATGGCCCGGGGTGGCGAAGTCAAGGTGGGCTGTAACCAGGTGAGCCATGGCCGGAATGAAAGGACAGTAGTAATGTTCGCTTAGTGGGAGTAGCCCACTTTCACGATTGATCACACTGGGCAAAAAGATGAAGTCGGCTTCTGTCTCAAATAGATCCATCACGTGACCATAAACCAGCTTGGCCGGGAAGCAGGTTTCTACGGCGGCGTACTCTGCACTCTGGCTGGTAATCTTGGGGGTGGTAGGCGAGGAGAGAACTAGCTCGATATCTAAAATATTAAAAAAGGTACGCCAGTAGGGAAATAAGTCGTAAAAAATCAGAGTGCGAGGGATAGCCAGGCGCAAGCGACCATTCCGCCGGCCATTGGGTGGGGTGTAGTTTCCCAGCAGCAAGGCTTCGCGCTCGGCAAAGAGGTCTGGCAATTCAGGCCGATCACCTTTTTTAGCGTCGGGCCGGCCAGCGGTGACCTTGTCCTGCTGCCGTCCGGCCTCTTCGAACCGGTCACACCGCGCTCCATAGAAAATAGCCGGTTCGCCGCTAATCACAACCTTGTTGATTTCACACAGGTTAGGGCAGGCCCGACATTCGAAGATGGTGGATTGATAATGCCGCTGGGCCAAATCAAACCCTTTAAATTTCGTCGGCCGGGCAACGCGCGTATGTTCGGCCATCGCTTCCAGGGCCACAATAGCCACCCCAATGGCCCCGCTAACATCATGATGCGGCGGCACGGTAATCTTGCGGCCCGTCAATTGCCGAAAGGCAGCCACAACGCTCTGATTCCAGGCTACGCCACCCTGGAAGAAAATATTCTGCCCCAGAGAACGTCTATTCACGACCCGATTGAGGTAATTCTGAACGATGGCGTAAGCCAACCCGGCCGCCAATTCATCGAGCTGCGCCCCTTGCTGCTGGTAATGAACAATATCTGATTCCATAAAAACGGTACAGCGTTCACCCAGGCAAGCAGGGGCAACTGAGGAGAGGGCCAGGCGGCTGAAATCTTGTTCAATATCAATCTTGAGCCGGTCGGCCTGCTCTTCCAAAAAAGAGCCGGTGCCGGCAGCGCAAGCACTATTCATGGCAAAATCAACCACGGCCCCGTGACTGAGGCGGATATATTTACTATCCTGGCCGCCAATTTCAAAGATTGTGTCCACGGTTGGGTCAACGGCCAGGGCTGCCCGCGCCTGGGCGGTAATTTCATTACAAACTACATCTGCGCCCACAAAGTCGCCTGTCAGGTAACGGCCCGAGCCGGTAGCGCCCACGCCACACACTTCAACCCGGCTGCCCACTTCCCGGCCAATCTCATCCAGGGCGCGGCGGACGGCTTCCAGCGGCTTGCCGGCTGTCCGCAGATAGCGCCGGGCCACCACTCGCGCTTGCGCATCGATGAGGACAACATTGGTGCTGATGGAACCCACGTCAATACCCAGGTACACGGGGATGGCAGGACAGGGGGCCATGTTCAAAGCTGTGGTTTCGAGTTGGACCGGTGTTGAAGTTTGAAACATAATAGCGGGGGCCTGAAGCGGCGGCATACTTTTATGCTCCTGCTGGCCCGACCGCACATAATCGGTCAACCGGTCAAAACTGTGGACAGGCCAAAGATTACCCTCAGCCGCCTCATCAATAGTAATCAGGGCTGTCCCCAGAGCCGCCATCAGCCAGTGGTGATGGGGCACAATCAACTCACCGGGAGTCAGGTTTAGGACCTTTTCAAAAGCCCAAACCACCCCTTGATTATAAGCCACCCCACCCTGGAACAGAATCGGCGGAACAAAGGCTTTACCCTTGCCGATAACACCTTTGAAATTGCGAGCCAGGGCCAGGCACAGGCCGGCCAGGATGTCGGGCAAAGGCGTACCTTTTTGTTGCAGATGAATCATGTCCGATTTAGCAAAGACGGTGCAGCGGCCGGCAATCCGTGCCGGGTTGGTGGCCTGCAGGGCCAGGAGGGCAAATTCATTTTCGATGGCAATGTCCAGCCGTTCCGCCTGTTGGTCCAGAAACGAGCCGGTCCCGGCGGCGCAAAGGGAATTCATAGCAAAATCCAGCAGCATCATTTTGCCGCTCTTTTCGTCCCATGCCACCGCTAAAAATTTACTGTCCTGGCCGCCGATTTCAATTATGGTACGCGCCTGGGGGCAAAACTCGCCGATGGCCCGGGTCTGAGCCACCAACTCGTTGATGTGCCGTCCCCCAATCAGCCGGGCTACAGTTTCGCCGCCCGAGCCGGTCAAGCCCACCCCGGCAATATTTGATAAATCCACTTGCGCAGACAATTCAGCGATAGCCTGGAGTAACCTTTGCCAGGGTTGCCCCTTTGAGCGCAGGTACCGCTGGGCCAGCAAAATCCGCCTTTGATCCAGGACCACTACTTTGACCGTAGTCGAGCCAATATCAATACCCAAGTATAAGCCTGCCATAAAACCTCCTTTGCCGGGAAAGACGCAACTGCTCAGGGCATCGCACCTGTAGAGCTAAGTAGCAACCGACAGACAAGCTATCTGTACCGAAAAACGTCCAGGGTGAGATATGGCCATTCGTTGTCGAATACGGATAATTAAAGAACGGAATCGCTCTTGGGGAAGAAGTACGTTTTGGCTAAAGGGAAAAATTGGGGGCGGATAGAGGATAGGGTAATAACACCCC
>CAZUNT010000184.1:0-9378 GCA_964622215.1 uncultured Caldilineaceae bacterium | reverse complement strand
ATTTTATAGCACATTTAAGGGAGTATTTCAGTGACATGTGTCATCCATTTTTCCTGACATCTGTCACTATTTTGGACAATATTCAGGTTTGCAAGAGGATTCGTCAAGAAATGATTCCCGCATCATGCACAGGAGTCCAGAATTAATTCTGGACTCCTGCGAAAAATTATGTTTTTACAATCATTAGGGGGTTTCGGAAAGGGGAAACGGCAGGATACCGGCCTATTCTTCGGAAGGTTGTTTGGGAATGCGATACACGCAGTTAGAAGCGCCGTTGGCAATGCAGGTTACTTCTTCAACCTTATAAAGTTTGCCGGTAGCCCAGGCCATTGCTTCCATCAAAACACCCATAGTGGCATAACAGCAGGGCTTATCATGAGGAGGCCGCCAGTGACAGGGGCACTCATCGACCACAAAGTAAAAAGCGTCCTCTTCTTCTACCACCGTGGTCGGTTGATTCACTCGTTCAACCGCAGCGCTGGCCATTCGATCTAGAATGAGCTTCATGCGCATCTTTTCGGGCATAGCTTTTAAGGCTACCCCCACCAACCCCAGAATGGCCGGCTGGTCTCTGAGGCCATAGTGGAACGTGGCCCGGCCAATTCTCAAGAGCATAGCCCTGGCCCCACGCGGGCCATAAAACTCTTCGACGGCCTGTTCGATAGCTCCATATTCAGAAAAATGGGCCTTCATTTCCAGGTCTTTGGGTGGAAAGTTGTTGACGAATTTGCTTAATCCACCTGCATTTAAGACCGCTTTGGTTCCATTCGCTCCCATCACCTCTTCAATAGCGTCGAGCAAAACGCGCAGAGCTGAATTAGGCATAGGGCGTTCTTCTAGCATTACATCGCCTCCCTGATGTAACTAATTATTAAAAACTCAACTCATTATAATATATAGATGTTAAAGGGGGAAACCAGACTCCAACTAAAAAGAACAACCGAGAGCGATCAGCGCGTGCGCCGCCGCCACTCGTCTTTAAGTTCCAATGCAGACAAGTCATTTTCGAGAGTCAGAAAATCTTTTAGTAACCGGGTAAACTTGGCTGCCTCATCCAGCATAGGAAAATGTTTTGAATCGGCCAACCCAATCTGGCGAACATTCTTCCAACTGCCGTTAAACTCACGGGTTGGAGTGGGATCAATGACATCGTCCTTTTCGCCGTAAACAGCTAATAACATCGAGTCGGCCTGCTGGCTGAGGATTTGAATATTATCCAAAATGTTAAGCTTTTCGACGGATTGGATGCTCATGATAATCGCGCCCTCACCCGTTTTTTCAGCCTCTTTTTGAACTTCCTTATAAGTAATTTGCCGCCACCACATCATTTTGGCGATGACTGAGTTATTGGCAAAATCAATCAACTTTCGGTTAATACAATCGGAATTCATGGGTAGGCTGACCGCCATCACCTTTTTGATCCCGCTGGAGTGGGGGGAAACGGCATACTCCAGGGCTACGGTAGCCCCTAAAGCGTGACCAATAATCGGGGCATCACGAATACCCATGTTGTTGACAAAATCGTTTACTAAAGAGACATAATCGCCGACAGTGTAGCGTGGTCTTGATTTATCAGAGTCGCCAAATCCCCACAAATCTAAAGCATAAGTACGGTGTTTGTCGGAGACACCTTCCATCGTGGACATCCAATAGCGCCATGAGCCAAGCCAGCCATGCAAAAATAGGACAGGTTTGCCCCGCCCAAAAGCTTCGTAATGAACTAGACCTCCGTCTATAACAACTGCACTCATAAATAAATCCGAATCTCTAATCCCTGAAGAGTTTACTATCTTTTGCGCCTCAAATCAAGTTAAGGCTTTGGCTCTACAATTTACCGTACTTGGTTAAGACCTTGTTGACCTGCCGGATAAGCTCATCGGGAGCGAAAGGCTTGAGAAAATACTCTTCTGCGCCCAATTCTAACCCGGTGCTTATTTCTGCTTCTTGCCCCTTGGCCGATAAAAAGATAATGGGGATATCTTTGGTTTTTTCTTCCTTTTTAAGCGCCTTACAGGCTTCATAACCGGTCACTTTAGGCATCCGCACATCCATCAAAATTAAATCAGGGGCTACGGTCAGCGCTTTCTTGACCGCCTCCTCACCGTTGGGCACATCAACAACCCGCAAACCGGCCAATTGCAGGGTAAAAACAATTAATTCTCTAATATCTCTTTCGTCTTCCGCCACCAAAACTAAAGGATTACCCATGGATTGCTCCTAACAGAGACTTTCACCTACCTGAACAATCTCGGTCACCACAGCATCTACCACAATTGAGCGGGGTTGTTTAAGCCTGGTCCAATATTCTTTACCTAGCAGCTTGACCGTACTATCGATCGCTCGATCTGTCACCGCAATAATGGGGACAGCCTCCCGATCCAAAACGTGACGCAGTTGAGCGATAATTGTTTCTCCATTTACCGCCGGCATGTTTGGGTCAATAAGTACAAGATTGGGTTTGCTCCCGGCGGCCACATCCAAAGCTTGCTGGCTGTTGAAAGCACGCTGAACTCTATAACCACCGGCATCGAGTGTGTTTTTGAGCCACTGAACACTATCCTGATTATCGCCAACTACCAGAATACGATCCAGGGCATTTTTCTTTGATAACATCGCTTCGTTAGCGAAGGTTATCTCCGTTTCTGCGGCGTCTTCAGAGCGGTTTAAAGCCCATTTAACACTATCCAAAACCTGCGCCTCTTCAAATGAGGTGGCAATATAATCGACAATTTCCAGTGATAAATCCTGACCACTTTCAGCCAATGAGAAAGAAGAAAGCAAAATCGGAACCTGGGCGATAGCCTGATCTTGCTTCAATTGTTCTAACAGCCAAAAACTATCGGCGTTTTTCAGAAGCAGGCTAAGAATAATGAGCCGGAACGGATCGTTGGCCTGGTGGACCAGGCTGAGGCTTTTATCTCCCTCAGCGACGACCCTAACCTGATAACCTGTTTCCTCCAGGCGAGGCCGGAGCAAATTAACCACGGCTGGGTTATCATCAATAATCAATACCTGGGCCGAACCAGGCTGCGTTTCATCTCCGCGTGAAAGCAGCTCTGATTGAGCAGCAGGGTGCGAGGCCGTATCGACCGGCAGGGTAAAGCTGAAGGTACTGCCTACATCCAACTGGCTTTTGACCCAAATTTTTCCACCTAACATATCTACAAACATTTTGGTGATAGATAAACCCAACCCTGTTCCATCAACCACCTGGACTTCGGTGCGTTCTGAACGGAAGAAGCGGTCAAAAATATATTCCAGGTCTTGCTCGACAACGCCAATACCGTTATCTTCGACATCAATCTGAACAAAACCCTCATCCACCACCTGAACGTGGACGGTAATATTGCCTTCTTCGGGGGTGTATTGCCAGGCGTTGCCGATCAAATTCACCAATATCTGGGTCACACGAGCCTTATCGGCGTAAACCTGAGGCAAGTGATCCGGCAGATTCAAAGATAAGTTCATGGCCTTTTTAGTCATCTGCCCTTCAAAAGAAACTACCACCTCTTTGATCACCTGAATAAGATCCAATGCCTCAAATTCCAGTTTGACGCGCCCGGTCTCAATCCGGGAAATTTCAAGAATATCATTGACCAATTCCGTCAGGCGATTAGCATTGGATTGAATAATCTGGACAAAACGCTGTTGCAGAGGATTGAGCACACCCACCTGGGGACCGCCGGAGACCAGTAAATCGGCATACCCCTTGATCGAGGTCATAGGCGTTCGCAGTTCATGGGAAACGGTGGAAATAAATTCATTTTTGAGGCGGTCAATTTCCGCTTCGCGACTGATGTCGCGCAAAACCGCAATCACACTGGGCGCGTCGTCAGCGCCCAGGGCCACCGGCGCCAGGCTGACGGCTACAGCCGTTTTACCGGACTCGACCCGGAATTCAGCCGAACGTTCCCCGGACTCGATCAGGGTTAGGGATTTTAAGAGGTTTTGATAAAGAAGCCGGGTTAGTTCAGACTCCGAGGCGGCTTGCGGCTGCCCCAGGCATTGCTGGATCGATTGGTTTTCCAGGGCTGAGGCCTCCACCTTCAAAATCTCAGCCGCTTTAGGATTGACCAAGACAATATTACGTTTAGCATCTAACACCAACACGCCGTCGGTAATACCCCGCAAAATGGCCTGATTTTTGGTCGACTCGGCCGCTTGCGTGCGCAACATCACCCCCAGGCGTTGGGCCTGGTCGGTAATGAGGCGATACAACTCGGCATTGTTGATAGCCGTAGCTATTTGAGACCCGGCAGCATTAACCAATTTTAGATGATCTTCGGTAAAATAATCGGGTTCGGGGTGGAAAAGCAGCAGCACCCCCAAAACATCCTCACCGGCGATGAGAGGCACGGCCAGCGCCGAGCGGCGGTCCGGTGTATCTTTGTGGGCCACCCAATCTGGCTCCTCCAACAAATCGGGCACAAGGCGGGATTGGCGAGATTCGATAACCTTACCGGCCAGGCCGTAGCCCGGCCGATAAACGGTGATCAGGCCGCCGCGCGGCAGGGCACGGTCGCGCCCTAACGCCGCCCGGTAGATCAGTCGTCCGGTTTCGGGATCAAACAGCAAAATTGACCCTTGCGAAATGCCAACGGCGCGATTAATCAGGCTGAGGGCTTCCACCAGGACGCGATCCAGGTCAAAACTCGCCGCTAATTCGCGGGTGATCTGGTACAACGCTTCGACGCGATCTCGCTCTTCGGTCAGGTCTTCCAGGGTTTTGGCTAACTCTTCGGTACGCAGCGCTACTCTCCGCTCTAGCTCTTCGGTAAAAAGACTCAGCCGGTGAACCAGTTGGGCATTCCGCACCGCCACGGCGGTCTGGTTGGCCACAAATGATAACAACTGGATGTCGTGATCGTTGAAGTTGCGTAAAGCCAAGGTACAGACAAAAATAGCGCCGCTGATTTGATTCTGCACCTGGATCGGCACCCCCAGCAATGCCCGCACGCCCAGGGGTAAAGCGCGCTTCTTGAGTGACTGTCTATCTTCCCTGTCGGCCAGGGACGAGATTGAGAATTCGCCGGCCGGTGTGGCCTGGTTAATGATCAAAGGCTGGCCGGTGCTTATAATTTGTTTCGTCAGGTCAGACCACAAGGAACTGTCTTCTCCAACAGAACTTACGGCCAGTAACTCTTTGGCTTCATTGAGAATGAGTTGAGCCACACTCTCGTCGGTATTGAGCGCCCCCTCAACAATATATCCCCGGCTCTCTTCATCCCAGGAAACAATAGCGCCGATTTGCGTTTGGGTCAGGATTAAAGCATCGTTGATGACGGATGACATCACTTCCCGCACATCCAACATCCCGCTTACCTCTACCCCTAGCCGGTAGAGATACTGCATTTCATTGGCCCGCTGGCGCGTATCTTCCAACAGCCGCGCCCCCTCGATGGCGACCGCGGCCAGGTCGGCCAAGGTGGTCACCAGTTTGAGCATATTTTTATCGCGAATAACGGCTTCGATAGCCAGAATACCAATGACGCCCGCTTCTGTTTTTAAGGGCACATAGGTCACATCGTCAGGGAAGGGCAGGCCATAATCGGCAATATAATCTTTGGCGGCGCTACCCTTGACGACGAGTTCCTGGCCGGATTTGATCACCGCCGCAAACGGCTCCGAGTCGACAGAAATAGCGCTTTCATTGAATAACTCAACCAGGAAGCTGGGGACATTTTTGGTTTCGGCAATTTTAACGGTGCGGGCCGTATGGTCAATCAACCAGATAGAACCTTGACTCTGCCCAACCAGGTCAAAAACGGCATCCAGGACCAGGTTTAGAATTTCGTTAAGGTCGAGGGCGCGGTTAAGGGACTGGGCCACTTCCGTCAACGCAGCCAGTTGGCGCACCTGCTGCCTGGCCTCTTCAAAGAGGCGAGCATTTTGCCAGGCTACGGCTACCTGGTTGGCAAACAGAAACAGCATGTTGGCATCTTCCCGGGTGAAAAAATCAACCTGGGCGCTGTTAACGACCATCAGACCAATCACATTTGTCCCATAGGTCAGGGGAACCCCCAGCCAACTCCTAATGCGGTCGTAAGGTGGATTGGCAAAAGCCTCAGGATAGGCCAGCCGCACATCACCAACAAGCAGCGGGTCCTGAGTTTCTACGACCACCCGGCTAGGGTTATGGCCGGCCATAGAGAAGGAATGTCCAATGACCTGTTGATTATCCGGCCAACCACGCCCACCGGTAATAACCAATTGATCTTCTTTTAAGAGTTGGACACTGGCGCTGTCGTAGTGAACCACCTTAGCCAATTCCTGGAGCACGACGTTAAGCAGCTCATCGAAATCGAGCTGAGAACTAATGGCTCCGGTCACATCACGTAAGGTGTCGGCCAGACGACGGCGCTGTTGTTCAAGCTCAAATAGGCGGGCATTTTCAATCGCCACCGCCGCATGATTGGCAAAGATTTCCAAAGTTTGGACGACTAAAATATCAGGACGGTCGCCATTGTCTGGGCTTTCCACCGTTAGTAAGCCGATAATCTGGTCGTCGGTATTGGTCAAGGGGACGAACAAGACATCGCCCAATTGCCAGGGATTTTCTCTTTCCACAGGCAAACCCAGCGCCAGTCTTTCGGCTTCAGTGAAACCCTGTTGAGACAAACCAGACCTTTCAATTTGAGGTACATCCAGTTTACCCTGCCATGTCTCGGCCCGTTCAACCGGGATAAAATAGGACTTACTCAGCCGAAATTCCTCCTGCAAGATGGCTTGGAAGTTAGCCAGGGGTTGTGGCTGAGTCGAGCTGCGAAGTATTTCAAGCTGCGCTACCGGAATATTAGTCCCGACCTTATGATGAATGGCCGGCGGCTGGCCTTCGATCAGGCTAATCAGCACCACGTTGTAACCCACCGATTCAGAGATAGCATAAGCAATATCTTCCAGAATTTCGGGTAGGGGCCGGGTGGTGCGAAAGGCGTTGCTGATTTCCGAGAGCCGGGCCAGTTGTTCAGCGCGGCGATTGGCCCGCTCACGCTGGCGTTTTTGCTCCTGATAGGCCTGGGTATTGCCAATAGCGACGGCAGCCTGACTGGCCAACGCCTCCAGGTAATGCAGTTGATCGTCATTAAAGAAATTGAGCTGTTTGCTCTCTAAATTAATGACACCCGCCGGTTCGCCACTGTAGAAAATGGGTACCGCGACTTTGGAGCGCGTTTCAACCCCGCTAAAGTTGACATAATCCTCATCCAGGAGGACGTTCGGAACCAAAACAGTCTTACCGGTACGCAAGGCCCGCCCCATAACGCCTTCGGTAGCGATAACGGTTCGGGAAGATAACTTTGCTTTGCTCTTCCTGGTCTGGGTACGGCGGCCAGGCCTGCTCTGCTCTTTATACGCCACTAATTTGCCGGTTTTAGCGTCGTAAAGATTAACATTACCAAAATCGGCCTGGGTCACGCGGATAGCTTCTTCCAACACAATGTTCAACACGCGGTTAAGGTCAAGGGTGCTATTTAACTCATTACTGACCCGTTGCAGCCCGGCCAGCTCATTAACGCGCTTTTGGAGTCGCTGGTCGGTCAGGTTAAAGAGGAGGGCATTCTCTAAAGCGATGGTGGCTTGAGTAATCAACGATTGGGCCAGCCAGATATCATCTTCAGCGAAAGCGCGAGGATTAGTGGAGAAAAGTTGGACCAGGCCCGTGACTCGATCCCGACTAATCAAAGGGATAGCCACCATCACCCCATAATTCTTATGTCTTAACCACTCCAACTCATGGCAGCCAGCCTCAGCCTCACTCAAACGAATCGTGAAAGGTATTTGCCGTTTAAGCGCCGCTTGCAAAGCCGGAAATTTGGCTACAGTTAAAGGAAGAGTATCCGGCCAGGTATTGGTTTTCCCTATCTCAGCTTGCTTCTTACCCACCCCTTCAGTTTGGTCGAGAAGAGGTTTGGTATACTGCTGAATCAAAGTTAACCCACCGGAGGTTTCATCAAAGCTGTAAATAGTACACTCGTCAGCCACAAAAGTTTCGGCCAGACCCACACTCAGGTCACTCAGAAGCTCTTCATAGGACAGAGTAGAGGTCAGTTCACGGCTGGCATCGAACAGGAGTGACAGCTTAAAGAGATTACGTTGGGCATCCTGGAACAAACGGGCATGATCAATTACAACTGCCGATTGATTCGCCACCAACTCCAACATGGTCAGGTCTGCACTTTCGTAAAAATTGATCGGCGCAGCCGCCAGTTCTAATGTACCCAGAAATTTGGCCCCAATCTTCAAAGGAGCACCCATAAAAGAATGATAAGGGAAATTGGATAAACCCACTTTAGGAGCAGCATCAGGGAAACGCCCGGTGTCGCCGATAAGCAATGATTTTCGGTTTGAAGCAATCCAGCCGGTATACCCCTCATGCAGATAGTAAGTGCGCTCGACCACCTGGATATCCAGAGCATCATCCGGCTGCCGCAGCGCCGTCGTCAGCATTTTGGTTTGGGCGTTCCACAAACATATTTCGGCAATATCAAACTGAAAAATATCTTTTAGACCCGGCAATAACAGGATGGTCCGGCAGACTTCGTCTACATCCATAGAGTGCAAGGCCGTATTCAGGGTTTGGCTAATCTGATTGAGGATGTTTAGGCCCTGATTCCTATCAGGTTTTTCTCTAATCAATTTAGCCTTTCTAATCGCCAGAGCTGCTTTCGAGCGATCAACCAGCGCCTCCAGGGTCTGCTCATCTTGAGCCAGAAAAGCAGGTTGATCAATTTTATCCGCCACCAGAAGAACACCCATAACTTGCTGATCTTCGGCCACGATAAGCGGCACAGCCAAAGCGGAGTTATGAGGAAAATCTAATCCGGTCAACTGAACACGATGATCGCTGTTGAGATTGTCGGTCCGTACCAGTCGTCGGGATTGGGCGGCCCATCCTACCAAACTGTCGTCAATCGTTTGCTCGCTAAAGTTAGGGCAGGGAATAAGCGTACTCCAGAAGAAATAGGGGACTAACCGCTCTCGTTTTTGATCCGGGATGTAGAGGCAAGACACCCTGGCCGCCAGAGCGGTGGCTATTTCTTGGGTCAAAAGTTGCAACTTATCAAAAATCTCCTGCCAATAGGTTGAGAATACTTGGCCTGAAGGCGCGTTATGGCCAGGCGAGGCAGTTAGACTGGGTTGGCCCAGTAAAAGTTTGGCCGAGTTACTCATTCTCAATCCTTTAAAGACCTCATGGCAAGTTTTCGGCGCTTATGGGTAAGAGATAGCTTGGCTAACCCATAACATTATTAATAGATTAACTTGATAAGGTTCAAAAAGCAATAGAAAAAAAGTACAATTTTGACCCGAGAAATTATGCAGACTCTGGGCAGCCAGAACCTCGTCGCCGGTTCTCGGCAGCATCCTCAGTGATTTGCACAA
>CAZUNT010000183.1:0-14098 GCA_964622215.1 uncultured Caldilineaceae bacterium | reverse complement strand
TGGATGAAGATGTACCGATCGCCGCGTTTGTTGGTGCGGATTTCGCCCAGCACTTCCATACCTTTGGCCGTCATAACCCGGGTGGTCTCTTCGATGCTGTCAACCTCCAGGCAAACGTGGTGCATCCCTTCGCCCCGCTTGGCCAGATATTTGGCCACGCCGGAATCGGAGGTGGTGGGCTGGATCAGCTCCACTTCGCCGCTGGCGGTGGGGAAATAAGCCACCTTCACCGCTTCCGCCGGTTCTTCGTTGACCGCGCTCAGAGACAGGCCAATCGCATCCCGGTACACGGCGACGGCCTTATCAATATCCTCGACGACAATTGCTATGTGATTTAATTTAGTTGCCATGATTTATCCTTCTGAGAAATAGTTACCAGTAAGCAGTGAGCAGTGAGCAGTTATCAGTGGATAGATCACTAATCACTGATTACTGATTACTGACTACTCTTTTACAACATCACCGGCTGGCGGTACTCGCCCCAGACCCGGCGCAAGGTGTGACAGATTTCACCGGTGGTGGCGTAGGTCTCCACGGCGGCGAGAATGTAGGGCATCAAATTCTCGCTGCCCCTGGCCGCATTATCCAGGTTGGCCAGAGCTTGCTGCACCGCCGCCTGATCCTGCCGCCGGCGCAGGGCAGCCAGGCGCTCGTGCTGTTTCTGAGCCACGCTCTCGTCAACCCGGAGCAGTTCACGCTGGCTCTCTTCCTCAACGGTGAATTTATTAAGGCCGACGATGACATTCTCGCCTCGCTCGATGGCCCGCTGGTAGCGATAAGCCGACTCCTGGATTTCGCGCTGGACATAACCCTGCTCAATCGCCGCCAGAGCGCCGCCCAATTCGTCAATTTTGGCAATGTAAGCCGCCGCTTTAGCTTCCAACTGATCGGTCAAACTTTCGACAAAGTAGCTGCCCGCCAGCGGATCGATGGTATCGGCCACGCCGCTTTCATAGGCGATCATTTGCTGGGTGCGCAGGGCCACCTGCACCGCCTGCTCGGTCGGCAACGCTAAGGCTTCGTCCATCGAGTTCGTATGCAGCGACTGCGTCCCCCCCATGACCGCCGCCAGGGCCTGGACGGCCACCCGGACGATGTTATTCATGGGCTGCTGGGCGGTCAGGGTGCTGCCGCCGGTTTGGGTGTGGAAGCGCAGCATCCACGATTTTTCCTGCTTGGCATCGAACCGCTCGCGCATAATTTTGGCCCACAAGCGCCGAGCGGCCCGAAACTTGGCCACTTCTTCCAGGAGGTTGTTATGGGCGTTAAAGAAGAAAGAAAGCTGCCCGGCAAACTCGTCCACGTCCAACCCGGCTCCGAGCGCCGCCTGCACATAGGCAATGCCGTTGGCCAGGGTGAAGGCGATTTCCTGGGCCGCGCTGCTGCCCGCCTCGCGGATATGGTAGCCGCTGATGGAGATGGTGTTCCAGTGGGGCACATTCGTTTTGCAGTAGCCAATAATGTCGGTGATGAGCCGCATCGACGGCTTGGGCGGGTAGATATAGGTGCCGCGGGCAATATACTCCTTGAGGATGTCGTTTTGCACCGTACCCCGCAGCTTTTCCATCGGTACACCCTGCTTTTTGCCTACGGCGATATACATGGCCAGCAGCACCGAGGCCGGAGCGTTGATGGTCATGCTGGTCGAGACTTTTTCCAGGGGGATACCGTCAAAAAGCGTCTCCATATCCTCCAGCGAAGAGATCGAGACGCCCACCTTGCCCACTTCGCCCTCGGCCATCGCGTCGTCGGCGTCATAGCCGATTTGGGTGGGCAGGTCAAAAGCGATGCTCAAACCGGTTTGACCCTGGGCCAGCAGGTACTTGTAACGCCGGTTCGACTCTTCGGCGCTGGCAAAACCGGCATACTGGCGCATCGTCCAGAAGCGGCCCCGGTACATGGTTGGCTGGACGCCCCGGGTGAAGGGATACGCGCCCGGAAAGCCCAGCTTATCCGGATAGTCGCCGGCGGTTTCGGCGGTGGGGAGATAGAGCCGCTCGATTTCAATATCCGAGGTGGTGGTAAATTTTTCTCGCCGTTCCGGCGCCTGCTTCAGGGCACGGTCAAGCTTTTTTTCCTGCCATTGCCGGTAGGATTCGGTCATTTGATCAGTCATACAAAATTCTCCTATAACACTGAGTTTCAGTAGATCCAAATTTCCGTAGGGCGGCATCCCTATGCCGCCCGCGCAAAACCTCAGGAGCCGCGTTACTTCTAAAGCGAAGTCGAACCGGCGGCCCGGAGGAAGGAAGACTATTATGATAGGTTAACCTGTGGAAGTCGTGAGGATCGACGGTGATACGCGACGCCCCGGCATTATTATAATCTTCTGCCTGGACTCTACCAAAATTTCTTAATCTTTTAACTGCCCCCCTGGGCGAAATAAACTTACGCCTGAAACACCCTCGCTACAAGCGCCAGATGTCATTAAGATTATAGGCCATGCCGCCCGATTGTGACAAATTTAACAATCATAAAAAGAAAGGTGGCTACCTTTACCTTTTTGGGCCGTATTCTGGGTTAAAGGCTTCGTGTTTTTTGTAGGGGTCAAAAAGATGTCAGAATTATCTGTGTGCTCGCCCCGCGATAAATCGCAGGGCTATCAAACAACGCCCGATAAATCGGGCTAAAAGCAAGTTTTTAAGCCGGATTTATCCGGCGCAGTTCAATAGCGTGGCGATTTATCGCCGTGCGGACATCGCTGACAACCTTTTGCCCCCTACAAGAAGTTAATTGTTTTTGACAATCAACGGCAGGTAGATGGCCGGGTTTGGCTGATCCACCGGCCTCAACGTTACCGAGGCTTCACCCGTCGCCGTCACTGCTCCGCCGCCAACTGCCGTGCCGGTGACGACAACCGTGTTGGTCAGCGGGCCGGGCAGGTCGGCTTCGACTACGGTGTAGGTCAGCGTGCCGGTAGCGCTCTGGTTGGGAGCCAGGAGGGCCGGGTTAAGAGGGACATAGCCGAGCTTGTCGTCATGAGCACTAACATCAAGGGTAAAATTGCCGGCGTTGGTGACGCGATAAGTGTAGGTGATAGTCTGGCCGACCGAGACCATAGTCACACCGGCCGTTTTGGCTACTTGAAACGGGTAAGCCTCAGTCTCATACGCACCAATGTCGCAATGCTCTCCTTGAGGCCGGATCATGCCGCGCTGGTCCGTAGCTGGACAGCCAGTATCATCACCGGCGTCAATGGCCGGGCTGCCGGGCAAAAGGGCGTGGGTAAGGGCTGTGCCGCCGTTATCCTGAAGCGGGCCGAGGAGAGGATTGGTGTTGGTCATGTCGCCGGTAGCGGTTAAGTTACAAGTATTTTGGCCGTCCACATTATGGCCTTCAGAGATAATTTTACCATTTTCTAAAATGGAGCAGTTTTCTCCTATGAGACCATGAGCTATTATTGTATTTTTCAATCTAACTGTGCCATCGGCATAAATATAACTACCGGCAGTGATGTTACTGCCAATGCTGGCACTGTTACTCACCACAGTCGCGTTAATTAAGGTCATAAGATTAGTGCTAGACTCATTTGAATCGAAGTAAAGGCCACCGCCTTGATTGTTAGCCTTGTTGCCGCTAATCGTGCTGTTGGTCAGCGTCAACACATTGCTACCCATATCTTGGTTTACACTGAAGATACCGCCTCCATCTGTAGAGGCTTGATTACCGCTAATCGTGCTATTTTGAAGGGTCAGCAGAACTGCGCCATCAAAAAAGCCGTGAGTCATAGCGATACCACCACCCCCCCCCACAGACAAAATTTTTGTGTTAGTTTTTTTTTTAAACGTTAAACCCAAATTGTTATGACACGATACCTTGATACCGCCTCCCAGGCCCGTTGCACTATTGTTACTAACAAGGGTATGGGTAACTGTTACCGCCTCGCTTTGAGTAAGAATGTTACTCTCAATACCTCCACCAGAATTAGCCTCATTTCCGGTAACAAGGCTGTTGTTAATTACCATCGTGTCCCTACCATAGACACCACCGCCACTGCCATAGCCGGGGAACGAAATATAATATCCAGCCCCACCTGCACCCCCAACAGCTTTGTTGTAATTGATAGTACAATTGTTTAGCCACAGATTTCCGCTGCTATAAATGCCACCACCCATCCCACTGCCGCCAGAGCCGCCGGAATCTTGAGAGCTATCACCCCCTTGGCCTCCCCTGGCTGCGTTGTTGCTGATGGTACAATTATTGATTGTCAGGATGCCGCTGTTGCTGATACCGCCCCCAAGGCCAGGACTCCCATCAGTGCCATAACCTCCATCAATTCCGTCTTCTCCCAGAGCCATATTCCCATTCACCACACAATCCCTGAGATTTAGAGTACCGGTATTTCGAATACCGCCACCTTCATTGGCCTTACCGTTGGTAACGGTTAAATCAGCCATAGTTACAACGGCGCTGCCGGTAATCACCACCACCCGTCCCGCACTCTGAGCATCCAGCATCGTCGGTTGGGTGAAGGGATAAGAGGCGGTCCAATTGGTATTAGTATACCCGCCGCGCAGAGTCAGCGGCTTGCTGAGGTAGACCGTTTGGGTCAGCCCCGTCCGCGAGTTGATCCCGGCGCAATAACCGGCCACTTTGACCAAATCACCGTTGGGGGCCGCGTCGACGGCCTGCTGCACGGCCTGGGCGTTGGCGCTGCTGAAGGTAGCTGAGGTACTGTTGACCTGGGCGAAGCAGGTAGGGGTAGTCGTGCGAATCACGGCGACGTAAGTATTCTCCGAGCCGCTGCCAAATGCACCCTGTACCGCATTTACCACCGGGAAGTCGGTGGAGGCGGTGGAGCCGGTGACATAGACATTCCCGGCGCGGTCAACAGCCATGCCATAATTCGGTTCCCAACTGCTTCCGCCCAGGTAGGTGGAAAAACCGTAGGTCAGCACCCCGTTGGCAGTGATAATTTTAGTGACGAAAGTGTCTATGCCGCCGCCGCCAAAGGTATCCTGGACGGCGTTGTAAGTAGGAAAATCAGTCGAGTAGGTCGTTCCGGCGATGTAGACATTACCGGCGTCATCAAAGGCAATAGAGTTACCATACTCTGCACCCTCGCCACCCAGACAGGTCGAATAGCCATAGGTGTAAACCCCAGCAGGGCGAACCAAATAGGTGACGAAGGCATCTCCATTAAGTTGGGGACCTTGAATAGCATGTTGCATGGGAAAATTGGTCGAGCTGGTCTCCCCGGTGAGATAGATATTGCTTTCTCCATCTACAGTAATCCCACGGCCATCGTCATAATCATTACCACCGAGGTAAGTTGAGAAGCCGTAGGTATAGACCCCACTGGTGCTGATAATTTGGGTTACGAAGGCGTCATTGGAGCCCTGGTAGTCCTGAATAGTGTACTGGGTCGGGAAGTCGTTAGAAGAAGTTGCTCCTGTTACAAAGATTCTCCCGGTACTATCTACTGCGATACCTCTACCAAAATCATCGTCATTACCACCCAAGTAGGTGGAGTTACCATAGGTGTAAACCCCACCAGCACTGATAATCTGAGTTATGAAGGCATCGCGACCACCTCCCCCAAACGTTGGTTGGATGGCGTTGCGAATAGGGAAATTTGTTGAACCTGTACTCCCAATGACAAAAGCATTGCCCGTACTATCTATAGCAATGTTCTGGCCAAACTCATCCGCACTACCTCCCAGATAAGTTGAATAGCCAAGGGTATAAACTCCACTTGTACTGATAATCTGGGTCACAAAAGCATCTTGGTGGCCTTGATAGTCTTGAATGAAATCTTGGGTAGGGAAATTAGTGGAGTAAGTTTCTCCTGTGAGGTAGATGTTATGCATACTATCCACAGCAATACCATAACCAATGTCAAAGCCATTTCCCCCTAAATATGTCGAAAAACCATAAGTATATACCCCACCCGCATTGAGTATTTGAGTTACAAATGCATTTATATACCCTCCTTCGCCAAGCGTATTCTGGATTGCCCTGTATATAGGGAAATCGGTAGAGCGGGTACCGCCAGTGATATAAATATTGCCTATACTATCCACAGCAATATCATACCCTTGTTCATCACTACTACCACCCAAGAAAGAACTAAAAACCAGTTCCGGGTCAATGATAAGCGGATAGGCCGGGTCATAAGCCGCCACCTCGATAGAAACAAGAGGATTTACGATTTTGGATTTACGATTTACGATTTCGGATGGGCGATTTGTGGGGGGAGCGTTGTTATCATCCAGCAGCAAGTACCGCCCCTCAACCTCCCGCCACACGCCTTCGATCTCCTGGTAGAGCAGCAGCGGCGCTTCCACCAACTCACCCCCGGACGTGTGGATGACCAACGCCCCATCGTCACGTATGGAAAGGTTGTCTGCTCCCTCATACCGCAGCCGAATCTGGCCGGGGTCCGCGCCGGGGGCGACCACAAACTCGCTCTTGAGCCGCCCCTCCGTGCCGCGATAAACCAGGTCAATGCCGGGGTACAGGTCGCGGTAAACAATCCCCTCGTAAGTCGGCAGGTTGTTCTGCCACTGGGCCGGGTCGTCGCCCAGGAAGAAGTTGACCCCACCCGGCAGCGGGGCCAGGCCCTCAAGGGTGGGCTGAGGGTTAGCTCCGTCGAAGGTGAGCCGGATAACCGAGGGGGGATTTACGATTTTGGATTTACGATTTACGATTGGCGATTGGCGATTGGCGATTGGCGATTGGCGATTGACGATTGACGATTGACGATTGATGATTGATGATTGACAATTGACCATTGACCATTGACGATTTTCTCCTGCCCCCATTCGCCATTCGCAGATTCGCCATTCACCATCTCGCTCCCCTGCCCCCCTGCCCCTCTGCTCCCCTGCGGCTCCACCGGGGCGGGCAGGGAGAACACCACTTCCTGCGGGCTGAAGAACAGGCTGCCGCCGAGACCCTGGACGTGAAAAGCCACCGCCGGGTCGGTTTGGCCCCGGTTGGGAATAAACCGGAGGGGCAGGCGGCCCAGGGTAGTTTGAGCTGAAATTTTATTTGCTTCACTATGGGGGAAAGAGGCTGTACTCTCCTCCGGAGGGGCTGCTTGAGCCAGCAGCGACAGGCTCCCTATTCCCAAGAGAGCCAAAGACAAACCGAGGCTTAAGGTCAACAGGGCATGTTTCAGGTTCATACAAGTTTCCTTTCCAGAGACCGGTTGTGAAAGAAGTTACAAGGTTATTTTACCATAATTTCGTTTGAAACCGGTTTGTGAAAGTAACTACTCAGCCCGACCCGGATTTTTTACACGGATACACGGATTAAGCCAGTCATGCTTTGCGTCCGTGTATCCGTGTTCAAATCCGTGTCGTGCTTGGCTGAAACCCCTACCCCTGTGAAATAAACCAAGTGTAACAGTATTGGCGCGGCAATTTGTTCAATGCCTGAATCTGGCTAAGATAGAGACGATTTACGATTTACGATTTTGGATTTACGATTTACGACGGCGACGGAGCAGGCAGCGTAAAAAGTGTTAAGTGTCAAGAGGACTCATTCTATCGAAACGCCGAGTCAAGTAACCCTGGCCTCTCCGCAGCGACGGCTCGTCTCGGCAATCCACCTGTGGGGACTAATCCTGCTGACCCTGCACCTGGCTGCCGCCAGCCTGCCGGAAGAAACTACCTGGAGCCTGTGGCCCTACACGTTTCTTCCGCCCTGGCTCGGCTGGCTGCTGGCCCTGCTGGTTGGGGCGCTGATTATGCCGGTAATTTGTCACTGGGTCATCGAGGGGCTGCGTTCAACGTTTAGCGTTCAACGTTTAACGTTCAACGTTAAGAATTCAACCTTCAACCGCCCCACCTGGTTCAGCCTCATCGCCCTCCTCTCCGGCTTGCTCTTTTGGCTGGCCCGCCTGCGCCACCTGCGCTGGGGAGACGCCTACATGCTCTCCAAAGCTTTGACCACGCCCGATTTGGAACTGCGGGTCATCTACAACTGGCAGGCGCCCTTAACCGTTTTTCTGCACCAGCGGCTGTGGCAATTTGTGGCCGATCCGCTGCTGGGCTGGCCGGTTGAGTTTGTTTACGCGGCTACCAGCATCATCTGCGGCATGATTTTTGTCTACCTGACCCTGACCTTTACCGCCCAGTTGGGACGCACCTCCCTGGAAAGTATCGTCTTGGCCGGGCTGGTCTTCACCACCGGCTCGATGCAGTTGTTTTTTGGCTACGTCGAAAATTACACCATCATCTCGTTGGGCCTGCTGGTCACCCTGTTTTTGGCCTGGCGGTCGCTGCGGGGCGATCTCCAACTCGTGTGGCCGGTGCTGGCCCTGGCCCTGACCAATGCCTTTCACCCCTCGACTGTATTTCTGTGGCCGGGAATGTGGCTGCTGAGTTGGCTGTGCTGGCGGCGAGGGCGGGTATCGTTGGCCGGCGCGTTGTGGCAGACAATTCTCCCCCCCTTGCTCGTCGGGGGAGGGGTCTTGGCCCTGATGGAAAGCGGGGGGCACGGCCTGGCTGCCCTGCTGGGCCAGGATCGGCCCGGCGGCGGCGATGGGGTCTGGTTTGTACCCCTGTTTGAAATTGACCCGCAGTGGCAAAAGTACCAGCCCTACACCATGTTCTCGGCGGCCCACCTGCTGGATTGGCTCAACGTTCACCTGTTGATTTCCCCCTTTGGCCTGCCTCTACTGGGAATGATGGGCGGGATCGTCTCCTATTTCCAGCCGGCTCTGTTCGACCGGCCGGATGATAAAGATTACGCCTCCTTTTTAGCCGTGACCTCTGCGGCTTATCTCCTGCTGACCTGGCTGTGGAATCCCGATTATGGAGGCCGTTTCGATTGGGATTTGTTTGCCCCCTCAGCCTTTGTTTACACTTTACTGGCGGGTTACCTGCTGGTACGGGTGCTGGTCGACCGGCAGAAACTGGCTGTAGCAACTCTTTTTATCCTCGCCGTTTCCCTCCTCCACACCGGCGCGTGGATTTTCGCCAATACACACCAATTGCCAAGACGGTAAACAGTCGTCAGTAATCAGTAGTCAGTAATCAGTAGTCAGCAGTCAGAGATTAAATATCTTTTCTGACTACTGGCTACTGGCTACTGGCTACTATCCTGTCAATTTAGGATAAATGGGCAATTGACTCTATCCGCCTGCGCCTTGTACAATCGAGTCAAGAGTATTTGTTTTTAATCATAACTATGGAAGACAGCGATCTCCAAGAACTGCAAAAAGATACCTTCGTGGTTGTAGTTTTTCTGGTGGTTGTGCTGGCTGTAGTGATGTTCTATATCTTTATGGTCACGGAGTGGGTGGCCGGAGCCAGCAAAACCCCAGCCTATTACTTTTGGTGGCTGCCCCCAACACTGGTGATCCTTACCTGTCTGGCCAGTAACAAATTATATAAATGGCATCATTTTCGGCGGGGCACCTATGTTTTTATCGGCGGGTTAACCCTGGCAGTTATCTCTTTTATGCTTTGGCGCGACCCCCAATTTTTTCAGTTGCACGTGTACTTGCTCCTCCTGGTGGTGGCAATGGCCGGTTTGCTGATTAACCCGCGGGCGACCTTTCAGGCCGCTACTTTTGCCACAGTGGCTACCCTGGGTACGGCCTTCTTCATCCATGGCTTTTCCTGGGAAACCACCTACCTGCTCATCGCGCCTCTGGTGATGACCTACGGGATGGCTATTGTTAGTTGGGTTAGCTCGAATCATCTCACTACGGCTATGAGTTGGGCCTTACACAGCCAGGAACGAGCACACCATCGGACCCAGGAACTTTTTGAAAGCCAAGAGGAACTAAAAAAGGCCTATCTTTTGCTGGAAACCACCAACAGACGTTTGAGAGAGGCTGAGGAGGCGGCCATTAGAGCCAATGAACTCAAAACCCGCTTTATTACCAACCTTAGCCACGAACTGCGAACTCCCTTAAATGCCATTATTAATTTTTCGTATATACTGGCTAAAAATAGACATGGCATGGTTACTCCAGAACAAGCCGATTACCTGACCCGGATCCATGACTCCGGCGAGTTGTTGCTGCAAATTGTCAACGATTTGCTCGACCTGGCCAAAATTGAAGCCGGTCAAATGGATTTATTCAGAGAGGAGATCGACTTGGCCGCCGTAGCCGCCAATGTGATGACCACTATTTCCGGGTTAATAGCCGATAAACCCATTGAATTGCGGCAAGACATATCCCCTACCCTGCCTAAAATCAATGGCGATGAAACTCGCATCCGGCAGGTACTGATCAATCTGTTAGGTAACGCCGCCAAATATACCGAACAGGGGAGTATTACCCTGACCGCCGCAAAAAACGGTCACAACTTGGTCAAAGTAAGTGTGATTGATACCGGCATCGGCATCAGGCCGCAAGATTTTGAGCGTATCTTTGAGGAATTTCAACAAACCCAGGACGCCTTTGCCCTGAGAAAAATCGGCACCGGCCTGGGTTTACCCATTAGCAAAAAATTTATTGAATTGCACGGGGGTAAAATTTGGGTAGAGAGCCAATTGGGGCAAGGCGCCGCCTTTCACTTCACCCTACCCATCGTGCCAGGCTCACCGGCTGAGCCTGAAAACTCAGTAATGACGGCAGAAAGCAAGGCAACCCATTGATGACTACCGACACGTTGGCAGATGCAACCATCATTATCGTTGAAGACGACCCTAACTCATACCTGGCCGCCGCTGACCTGTTAAAGATGGATGGGGCGACCGAGGTTCATGTATGCGAATCGGGTGATGAAATAATTACCCTGGCCGAAACTTTACCCCAAGTTGACCTGCTCCTGGTCGATATTTATATGCCCGGTGAAACGGGTTATGAAATTATCCAGCGTGTCCGGCAACATCCTCGCCTGGCCCACAGCAAGGTGGTGGCCCTCACCGCCAATGTGATGTATGATGACATGCGCCGGGTCAAAGAAGCGGGCTTTGATAGCTTTATCGGCAAGCCCGTTCGCCCCGCCCGCTTTGCCAACCAGGTCCGCCAAATCTTGTCAGGCGGCTCGCTGTGGGAATGGCGTTGACCCCTCTATGAACCGGGTGTGTCCCAATTTTTTGGTAACAGACCCTAAAGGTTTTGAAAACCTTTAGGGTCTCCTAAAATCTGGGACAGGCCCTATGAACCTCCTTCCTTTGCCTTTTCAGAGAAGACGATTACAATGGATAGGGTTCCCCCTGTCACCTTTCTAAAAACCATATTGAGCCTTAATTAAATTTATCCTGCATCGTTGGCCTTTCAGTAGGAATTGCAGCTTATCCCTCCACATGCGCTGAGGATAGCAGCAGATGCGTGAACACAAAGCCTTTCATACCACCACTATAGCCGAGTTTAGGGAGTTAGCCGAAGCTGCCCGAAGCGCCGGCCGCCTGGCTGCACTCATCGAGGCCGTTACCAACCGCCTGGAACGACATCGTGCTGCCTTACAATCCCACCAGCTAGCCCGTGACTTTCAGAGTATCCAACAGACCAAAAAGTTGATCGCCAACCTGGAAAATAAATTACAGATTGCTCAACAGCTACAAAACTCAGACCTGCAAGAGTATGATGGCCAAGAAACCGGGGACAAGCCCTAAGTCGCGCCAGTGGTACAACTTAAAGCGAGACGCCATCGTCTTTGCCTATAATTTTCCATGGCTCACGGCCACCGGTTTGCTCCTCAGCATGCTGGGTACTGCCTTTATTTTTCAATGGCGATACAATCAGTTAGAGCCACACGGACCGGGCGACCAGATTACCTACATTAAAGCCGTCTTTGCGGTGATCAACATGACCTTTTTCCAGATCACCTTTAGCGATATGCCGCCCGGCGACGAGTTAGATATCTTTTTCATTCTGGTGCCCCTCATCGGGTTGACCCTATTCACCTACCTGGGGTTAAAGATTGTTCGTTTTATCCGTATCGCCTTTGTCCGGACGGAGCGGGGCCAGGAATGGCAAGAGGCGGTGGTCGAGTCGACGGTTAAGAATCACATCATCATTTGTGGGTTAGGACGGATTGGCTACCGGGTGGCCAAAAAGCTCATGCTGGAGTACGACCAGCCCCTAGTCGGAATTGAGGAAACCCCTTCGCTCCTCGTCGACGAGTTAATGAATAATGATTTGCCTGTCATCCTGGGTGACGCCGAAAACGAGGAGGTGCTCAAAAAAGCGGGCCTTGAACGGGCCAAGACGGTGTTGGTCTGCACTAACAAAGATTTTGCCAATGTCAGCATTGCTTTTCGCGCCCGCGAGCTGAATCCAAGAATACGCCTCATCATGCGCCTATTCGAGGATGAAATTGTCCAGGACATCAAGGCCAATTTTCAGCTCGACGCCATTATCAGCCGTTCGGCAGTGGCGGCGCTATCTTTTACCTATGCCGCCATCGGCGGCGAAATTATCGAAACCTTCCAACTGGGCGAGCGGGCCTATGTGCTGGCCCGGATCCCCCTCGACGCCACCTCACCCATGCTGGGCCGGACCATCGCCGAGGTCTCGGACGAGCAAGATGTTACCGTCGTCTGCTACAATTGCGGCTCAACCTTAACCATCGAGCCGGATCCAGAAACTATTTTGCAGATGGGAGATAATCTTTTTGTTTTCACCACCATCAATCGCCTGATTCCGCTCATCGAATACGGTCTCAACCGAGGCAATCTCAACACGGACGGCGAGGGCGTCATTATCGTCTGTGGCCTGGGGCATACCGGCTACCGGGTGGTAACCAATCTGTTAGATCTGAGCCGGCGAGTCGTGGCCGTGGATTTTGAAGAGGGCCGGCTCTCCAGGCGATTGAACCGCGAGATGGGCGTTCCAATAACTTACGGCGACCCGCGCTGGGGATCAACCCTGGTTCAATCTGGCATTGAACGGGCCACAGCCATCGTCGCGGTCACCGACGACGATATGACCAACCTGCAAATTGCCCTACGCGCCCGGGCCATCAAACCAAAGATTAGGGTGGTTATGCGAATTTTTAATGACGGATTGGGACAGCAATTACGCCAGACCTTTGGCATCAACGCTGTGTTCAGCACCTCGGCCCTAGCCGCGCCCGATTTTGTCTCGGCTACCCTGAACCAGATGAACGTGCGTACGGTCGATATTGAGGGCATTGAGCAGGTTATCGTACGCTTGCAGGTGGCTCTGTCGTCTCTTTACGATGTTTCAGTGCTCGACTTGCAAGAGGAAGAGGGTCTAAGCATCCTGCTCCACGCTCGTGATGGCCAGGTACATATCCCCCCCAACCCCCGCACCCGCCTGCGTGTTGACGACGAAATCGTGGTTCTGGCTGCGCCGGATAAGCTGGATGAGTTGAACCGCCGTAACAAGACCTTGCACGAGTTACAGGCGGAGGGGTATGGGTAGATTTAGCTTTTACACAATGTCGTTAAGATAAGCCGGAGTGCAGAATTTACGCTTCGCGTGCCTGCCAGACTGAAGTCTGGACTCCTTAACTTAATGACATTGAGCTTTTACATTCTTACTTACCAATTTTAATTACAAGGAGACAGAAAATGCGCTTGGGGAAAGATTTACTCGACAAATCTATTATCAGCCTAACCGATGGCCGCAATGTCGGCAAGGTAAAAGACCTTTACCTGGATGAAAAACTGGAAAAGATTACGGCGCTCTACCTGGGCAGCGAGGGTATTTTTAGCCGCCGCTCGATGCTGGTCAGTCGTGACCGCATCACTTTGCTAGGTATTGATGCCATGCTGGCCGCCGACTCGGACGTGGTGCTTGAGGAGGCGCAGGTGGCCGAGGTGGGCAATTGGCTGCGGCGGCAGGATTTGATCGGGCGCGAGGTGGACACTTCCGGCGGCACCAAGGTCGGAGTGATCGGCGATGTGATGGTCAATGATGTCGGCCAGGTAATTGGCTTCAAGCTGGCCCGGGTTTTTGTGGAAGGGCCGATTGCCCGCAAGCAGGTCATAGCCCGTGAGGTCGTGACTGATGTCGGCACTGTCGACGGGGCGATGACCATTGATATGGCCCAGGCGGAGCAGCACAGTTTGAGTCTGAGTTAATTGAGTTGAAACAAGAGTTAGTGAGCAGTGAACAGTAATTAGTTATTAGTTATCAGTTATCATTAAAACTTTAATCACTGTTCAATGATAACTGCTCACTGATTAATTTTAACTAATAACTACCATACACACCGCCTTG
>CAZUNT010000182.1:0-14247 GCA_964622215.1 uncultured Caldilineaceae bacterium | reverse complement strand
CAACCGAATGAATTCGGTTGCTGACATGAAAAACCTGTTGAAACAGGTTGAGTTGCAGGGCTGTTCAGTTCTAAAAACTAAAGAACACGGATGCGTAGAATTAAACAGATTCAACAGCTAAAATCTTGGTTGATGGACAGATTTAACATTGTGGCCCAAATTTACCGCAGAGAGCGCAGAGGCCGCCGAGAAATTTATAAAAATCTCTGCGTTCTCAGCGTCCTCAGCGGTGAAAGATTAAATTTGTCAGTCAATCAGGCTAAAATCCGTTAAATTCTACCAATCGGTGTTCTTTGACTGCCGCAAGTAACAGATTCCTCATGATTTTTTGGTAGAACTGAACAACCCTGGTACAGGATGCTTTCTTTGCCTCGCCCCAATTCCCCAAGCTCCTCCGGCCCGAGGTCATCAAGGAGACGATTGCCAAAGGGGTGCAGAACGGCATCCTCGGCTACGTGGGCAAGGTGGG
This sequence comes from uncultured Caldilineaceae bacterium, assembly GCA_964622215.1. Taxonomy (GTDB): domain Bacteria; phylum Chloroflexota; class Anaerolineae; order 4572-78; family J111; genus DSQQ01. Next base: position 13,778 of record CAZUNT010000182.1, on the reverse strand, counting down.
CGATGAGTACAACCCCTTCTTTTTTGAACAGCCCACCTTCGACCCCAGGGACGTGGAAATCTCCAACGATATGTTCCTCATCACCAAAGAAGAGGCTCAAGCCAACCAACGGACCCAGGCCGCTAAAGCTGCGACCGTCCCAACCGAAATAAAGGGCCAGGCTGAGGTCAAGGAAAACGACGGCCCGTATATCGCCCAAGTCACCCCGCTTGGCGCAGGCCGGGTTACGCTCCCGGAGCCGGCTGTCCCTCAAACGCCTCCGCCTCCACCGGCTTCAACCGCCGGCAAGCTGACCTGGGTAGGCTTGATCCCGGCCCAAAAGTGGACCAACTTTTATATGAAAATCCTGACCAAATTCGCCGCCAGCCAGGAGTTAAAGCTGACCCTGAAAGTGGAAGTCACCGTCGAAGCGACCGGGGGCGACCAGCTCTCCACGCAGAAGATCGAAGAAACCAAAATCGCCCTGCGCGAGTTGGGGTTGGAGGACGAGGTGAGAATCACCTAACTGATTTCCGTCGTTCTGAAAGTTCGCTAAACGAGTCGGAGGATGTTTAAAGCGATTTACCGAAGCAATGCAAGATATGAATGTATCATTTAGTATCAATCCTGGTAAGCTGGTATAATTCTGACAGTCAGCCACCAAGGAGTTTTCTTTAGATATGGAAATCGTCAGAGATTTTTCCGATAAAGTCATTAAAAATGTTGAAAAAGTAATTGTGGGCAAACGCAACTCCGTGGAAGCCACGTTGCTGGCCCTGTTGTGTCAGGGACACGTTCTTATTGAAGACGTGCCCGGCACGGGTAAAACAATTTTAGCCAGAGCAGTGGCCCTTTCGATTGGCTGCTCGTTTCGCCGGATTCAGTTTACGCCTGATATGTTACCCAGTGATGTAACAGGTGTGTCCGTATTTAATCAGAAAACACACGAGTTCGAATTTCGCCCCGGCCCGGTTTTCGCCCAAATCGTGCTGACCGATGAAATCAATCGGGCCACCCCCAAAACTCAAAGCGCCCTATTAGAGGCAATGGATGAACGCCAAGTAACCGTAGACGGCCATACTTATCCAATGGAGAAACCATTTCTGGTCTTGGCCACTCAAAACCCCATTGAGTATGAAGGCACCTTTCCTCTGCCGGAGGCTCAGCTTGATCGCTTTCTGCTGCGAATCCACATGGGCTATCCCGACAAGAGTAGTGAGATTGCTATCTTAGGCGCACAGCAATATACGCACCCTATCACCAGCCTGGAACAAGTGGTCAGCCAGGAAGAGCTGCTGGCGGCTCAGGAAACCGTTAAACAGGTTTATGTGGACGACTTAATTAAAGAGTATGTCATTAATTTAGCTATAGCCACCCGCAACCATGCCGATGTTTATCTAGGAGTGAGTCCCCGGGGGAGTCTGGCGTTATATCGCACCAGCCAGGCCCTGGCCGCCATTCGCCAACGTGATTATGTCATTCCTGACGACGTTAAATATCTGGCCGAGCCTACTATGGCTCACCGCCTCATCATCAGCCCGGCGGCGCGCATTAAAAATATTGACCCTAAAGAAGTCGTCCAAGATATTCTAGCCTCGGTGCCGGTACCGGGAGCACGAGTAATAAGCAGGTAATTTTCTTTGCATAGCCTGGAACGAAGCTGGGTTTTGTTTATTATGTGGTTGGCTTCACTGCTGGGGGTACTGGCAGTAGGGCACCAGCTTTTTTTTAATCTCTTCTATCTCTTTGGCGGGATTCTGTTGCTGTCCTATCTGTGGGCCTGGCTCAATGTGCATTGGGTGCGTGTAACCCGGCAAACCTCCACTCGTCAGGTGCAGGTAGGCAAATTTTTTGAGGAACGATTTGTGCTGGAAAATACCGGCCCGCTGTCCAAATTATGGATCGAATTGAAGGACAGGTCTGATTTGCCGGGTCATCGAGCTAGCCGGGTCATCTCTAATTTGGGCGGCAAACACCGGCAAAGCTGGCAGGTGCGTACACCCTGTTACCAACGCGGTCGTTTTACCCTTGGCCCTATTACCCTCTACAGCAGCGATCCCTTTGGCCTATTTATGCTCAAAAAGGAGCTTCCCCGTTCCTTCACCTCCCATATTGTGGTTTATCCGCTGGCCGCCGACCTGCCCTCCTTCCAGCCCCCCATAGGTGAGCAGACCGGCGGCGAAGTGATGCATCGCCGCACCCATTATGTGACCACGAATGTTTCCGGCATTCGCAATTACGTACCAGGCGACAGCTTTAACCGTATTCATTGGCCCAGTACCGCTCGCACCGGCCAACTGATGGTCAAAGAGTTCGAGTTAGACCCCCTGGCCGATGTATGGATTTTTATGGATATGGAGAAGCGGGTTCAGGCAGGGTTAACCTATACCGAGATAAAACCCCCCGTTTTGCCGGAGGTTTATTGGGAAAAGTTGCCCAAGTTTGAATTAGCCCCCAGCACTGAAGAATATGGCGTAGCGATTGCGGCTTCTCTGGCCAAACATTTTCTGGGACAGAATCGAGCCGTGGGCCTCATCACCTACGCCGATGCCTACCACCGCGAAATCGCCCAAAGTGATCGAGGCGAACGGCAACTCACCCGCATTTATGAAATGCTGGCGGTCACCCAGGCTCATGGAACTCTACCTCTGGCCGAGTTGTTGGCGGCCGAAACGCTTCGCCTTAGCCGCAATACGACCGTGATGATTGTTACCCCCGCGATTGACCCAGAATGGATTGCTGCTACCCGGCATCTCCTGGACCGGGGTGTAAAAGCTACGGCGATTGTCATCGATCCTGGCAGTTTTGGCATGCCCTACAATGCCTTAGAGGCCGAAATCGAACTTACAGCCAGTTATATACCTCATTACATCGTTCGTCAGGGCGACCCGCTAGAGCAAGCCCTGGCGAATGCCCGTTCCACTCGCTACTAACGACAACTCCAACGCCAGCGAAGCAAATACACCGATTTTGAAGGTAAGCGAAGGTTTTTTGAACCGGTGAGTATAAAGAAACATAACCACAGGGGTCAAAACCAATGAAGGCTTTGCTTAGTGGACTCACGCAAAAAAGGAGATCTGCCACTGATGCAAAAATTAACCGAGCTTATCACCCAGCTAACCAAAGGACACTGGCGGATTGTGCCGGCCCAAACTGTCGATGCCCTGCAAGCGGAGAAAGAGCGCTTGGAGAAAAGCTTAACGCCTCTCCCACCTCGACATACTACCTCTAGCAAAGTAAAGCTAGCCGAGCTGCAAAAGTTTATGGACTTAGCCGGTTGACGCTTTACAAGCAGTGTACCTTAAAAGCTGTCTTAACCTTAAACCAAAACCTTAAAAAAGCTTGACATTTCTTCATAAGGTATGATATACTGGCGTCGTGATCTTAACGAAAGGAGTGCAGACAAATGTCTAAAACTATCATCTACATCGCTGTTATGCTTGATGTGCGCGACGGCGGCGATGCTGCCGTTGTTCCTTGCCGTAGTGTGTCTGTTGACTCCTGGGTATTGACGAGCTAGTTTTCACTATCTGACCACAGAGCCGCAGACCACTCCGATCTGCGGCTTTTTTATTGTCATTCCAGACCCACTTATCTTTTGACTAAAGCCGCAGAATCCCCCCTCTGCGGCTTTTTGTTTGTCAGAGTTTAATCGTTTTAGCAAATGAAAGGAGTGGGATTGATGATCAATTTAACCTTGACATGGGTAAGAAACCGGATTTAACCGGTTACACGGGAGGAATCGTTCAATTATTCAAGCAGGGGAGACTTTTATTATGTCATTGCAAATAGACTATCAAGTACGCCGAGAGCAGTATCAAGACCTCATCCGGGAAGCGGAACAGGATCGGCTGTATCAGGTGGTGAGGCAGCAGAACAGCCAGCCACCTGCACACCGGCAAGTAGTCGGATGGCTTGGCGCTCAGATGGTTAAGTGGGGAGCGACACTGCAAGATTATTCAACCTCGCCAACGGCGAACATTTCGACGGTAACGACACAAACAAAATAAGAATGACGCGATGAGTGGAAGACACGAAGAGGTGAAAAAATTAGCGCCTCCTTGCTTCACCGTCTCATCGCGTCACCGGAATCGATTCTAAGGATTTTAAAAAATGTCCGTTTTATATCCAGCGTTAGATTTAAAGAAAACAATTTCGACCCATCGTCTGCAAGGTTTGTGGGGCATGATGGGTGGCTTTCGCCTGTTTTACCTGGGCGCTATTGTCTGCGTGGCCGTGGCCACCGCCGCCAGAGCCTTAACTTACCGGATGTTAGGTTATTTCGTAGACGACGTATTAACCCAGCATCAGCCGGCTGTGCCCTATTACCTGATTGCCATAGCCTTCGTCGGTCTGGCCGTCATCCAGGGTGGATTCACTTTTCTCAGCGGTAAAATGACGGCATACTCAACTGAGGGGATTATCCTGCGCCTGCGCAACTACCTCTTTGATCACATCCAACGCCTGCCATTCACCTACCACGATCACACGAAAACCGGCGAGTTAGTCCAGCGCTGCACCTCTGATGTGGACACAATCCGGCGTTTCTTCAGCGAGCAGGCTATCGAAGTGGGGCGGGTTCTCATGCTGTTTGGCATCAACTTTGCCACCCTGTTCTCCATTAACGCCCGGTTGGCCTGTCTATCTATTATCTCCTTCCCGATTGTGTTTATCGTCTCCAGCTTCTTTACCCGCAAGATTCACTACGCTTACGAAGCCCATCAGGAACAGGAAGGGGTCCTATCAGCCACGTTGCAAGAGAACCTGACCGGGGTGAGAGTGGTCAAGGCGTTTGCCCGGCAGGAGTTCGAGATGGCCAAGTTCAACCGGGAAAACCAGGAGCAGTTCCAGCGGGGACGGCGGCTGGCCAAAATGCATGCGCTCTACTGGCCGATTCTGGAATCGATTTCCGGGATGCAGATGGTGACAATCTTCTTCCTGGGCGCGTTGATGGTCATCAACGGAGAGATGACGGTGGGCGACTACCTGGCCTTTGCCGGGCTGATCATCTGGATTATCTGGCCGCTGCAAAGTCTAGGCCGGTTGATTACGCAGGTTTCGGTTGGACTGGTCTCCTACAACCGGGTGGCCGACATCATCCGCGAGGATCGGGAAAAGCTGCTAGGGAGCAGGGAACGCGAAGCGGGGGAGCGGGAAAAAACGCCATCCCCCAATGGTAAAACGCCAGCCGCAATCCGAGGCGAAATAGAATTCAAGGATGTTTCCTTTGAGTATGATCCTAATATGCCGGTGTTACGTAACATCTCTTTCAAGGCCAGACCGGGCCAGATGATTGCCCTGCTGGGACCAACCGGCTCCGGCAAGAGCAGCCTGATCAACCTGCTGGCCCGTTTCTACGACTACACCGCCGGGCACATTTTGCTGGACGGCGTAGAGTTGAGCCGCTATCCCCTGCTCGAACTACGCCGCCAGGTAGGTATCGTGGAACAGGAGCCGTTCCTGTTCTCGCGCAGCGTGCGGGAGAACATCGCCTATGGGGTAAACCGCGAGGTCACGCAGGCCGAAATCGAAGCAGCAGCCAAGGCAGCGGCCATCCACGATATCATCATGTCCTTCCCCGAGGGGTATGATACCCTGGTGGGCGAAAAGGGCGTGACCCTATCGGGGGGTCAAAAGCAGCGCGTAGCTATTGCCCGAACCCTGCTGAAAGACCCGCGTATTCTGATCTTCGACGACGCGGTGTCGTCGGTGGATACGGAAACTGAAACGCTCATCCAGGCTGCCCTGGAACGGTTACGGCAGGGACGTACCACCTTTGTGATTGCTCACCGCATTCAAACGGTGATGCGAGCCGATTTGATCCTGGTACTCGACCAGGGCCGGATTGTGCAGCGAGGTCACCACCACGAGCTAATGGCTCAAGATGGTATCTACCGCCGGATTTATGAGTTGCAGTCCAGCATCGAGCAAGAGATCGAGGCAGTGAGTTAATAATTGTGAATAGTGAATTGTGAATGAAGGTTAGCTATTCGCTTAGTTAGCGTGGTGCGGGGTGCGTGAGGTATTACGCATCACGCCTCACGCCGTATGTATGGGGAACTATAACCAATGTCCGACTTATACTTTGAAGAAGAAGAATTTAGTACGCAGTTCAACGGTAAAACAATCAAACGGGTAGCACAGCAGGCCCGGCCTTACTGGAAGTGGGTGGTGGGCTTTCTGCTGCTGATTGGGGTGGTTTCAGTTCAGGATGCCCTCTTTACTTACATCAGCAAGCTCATCATCGACGAAGGTATCGTCCCCGGCGATACAGAGCGGCTGAAACAGCTCGTAACCTTTTATGCCAGCATGATTGTGGTGCAGGCCGCCGCCGTGTTTGGTTTCATCTACCTGTCCGGCGTGCTGGGCGAACGTTTGCAGTACGACCTGCGCCAAAAGATGTTCAACCATTTGCAGGAGTTATCGTTAAGTTACTACAACAAAACGCCGGTGGGCTGGATTATGTCCCGGGTTACTTCCGACGCCAGCCGCATTGCCGAGCTGGTGACCTGGGGTTTGATTGACACGACCTGGGCAACTCTGAACCTGACCGTTTCTCTGACCTTTATGTTCATCATCAACTGGCAGTTGGCCCTGGTAATGGCTCTGATCCTGCCCATTTTGGTCATTATTGCGGCGCAGTTCAAAAAGCGGATTCTAATAGAGTTCCGGCGCGTCCGCAAGCTCAATTCCAAGCTGACCGGCGTCTACAACGAGAACATTACCGGGGTGCGCGTGGTCAAGGCTCTAACTCGGGAGGAGAAAAACTCGCAAGAGTTCAACGGTATGGCCAGCATGCTGTACCAATCGGCTTATCGGGCGGCCTGGCTGTCGGCGCTGTTTTTGCCGACGGTGCAAATCGTCGGGGCCACGGCCCTGGGCGCGATTGTATGGTACGGCGGTTGGCAAATCAGCGTGGGCGGGTTGACCGTCGGCGGGCTGCAAGCCTTCATCTCTTACCTGACCTTTATGCTCTTCCCAATTCAGGACCTGGCCCGGGTCTATGCCGAAATGCAGAACTCTATCGCCTCGGCAGAACGTATCTTCTCGCTGATTGATGCCCGGCCGGACATCGTTGACCGGCCTCATGCGATTGATCCGGGGACCATACGCGGTCACATCGAGTTCGAGCACGTGGATTTCTACTACGATCCCGACAAGCCCGTGTTAGCCGACTTCAACTTGAAAGTCCGCCAGGGAGAAACGATTGCCCTGGTTGGCCCAACCGGCGGTGGTAAATCGACCATTGTCAACCTGATCTGCCGCTTCTTTGAGCCAAGAGGGGGAGTCATTCGCATCGGGGGGCTGGATTACACCGCCCTGACCATGCACAGCATCCAATCACGCATCGGTATGGTTCTGCAAACGCCGCACCTGTTCTCCGGCACGATTCGTGAGAATATCCGCTACGGCCGGCTTGACGCCACCGATGCCGAAGTAGAAACAGCGGCTCGCCTGGCCCACGCCCACGAGTTCATCACCACGATGGAGAAAGGTTATGACTCCGAAGTAGGCGAGGGGGGGGCACTGCTCTCGACCGGCCAAAAGCAGCTTATCAGCCTGGCGCGGGCGGTGCTGGCCCAGCCGGATATCTTTATCATGGACGAGGCTACCAGTTCGGTGGACACCCTGACTGAAGCCCTGATTCAGCGGGGCATGGAAACGATGATGAAAGGTCGGACCAGTTTCATCATCGCTCACCGGCTATCCACCATCAAAAGAGCCAGCCGGATTCTGGTCATCGAAAATGGCCGTATCGCCGAGATGGGCACGCACGCCGAACTGATCCGGGCCAGAGGGCATTACTACTCCCTCTACACCAAGCAGTTCCGCCAGGAAGCTGAGCAGAACCGGATTGATGAAGTGTTTGAGCAAGCAAAGGCGACGGTGGCTGTCTAGCGCCTTCTCAGGAGAATCCCAGATGGACATTACGTTGAGAGAGATCACCAAAGACAACTGGAAACAGTGTATCAGCTTGAAAGTGGCTCCAAACCAACAAAACTTCGTCGCCTCGAACCTCTACTCGCTGGCCGAGTCCCGGTTTGAGCCGGATTGTATGCCGCTGGCGATTTATCACGACGAAACAATGGTTGGTTTTACCCTGTATGGACGTGACTCAAGTGACGGTAGTTACTGGATCGCCCGATTAATGGTTGACGAGCAATACCAGGGCCGAGGCTATGGCCGGGCAGCGATGCAAGAGGTTATTGGCCGGCTTAAAGCAACACCAGACTGCACCGAGATCAGGATCAGCTTTGAACCGGAGAATAGCGTGGCGGAGAAACTTTACCGCAACCTGGGTTTTCTGCCTACCGGCTTGATCGTGGATGGAGAAATCGTATTTTATCTGCCGGTGCGCTGAAACGATGATAGGATTCATCGAGGCGCTTCGACAATGGGGATACGCTCATCGACATTACTGGCCGTAGTAACTTTGGCTGCTACCCAGCCAAAACCATTAGGGGTGGAAATCTGCCACCACGAGGAATCGGCGTTACGACCTGAAATTTCAAAACTTTGGCCGACCAACAGTTTCCCGATGATGGCGTACTGAACCCCAGGGCCGGTGCGAATATTGACGTTGGTCTGGCTCGCGGTTACGAGGGGCCTGGGTTTTTCCTGAGCTTCTGAGTTAGGCAAAGGTTGTGGCCTGGCCTGAATGAGGGTAGACATTCGGCCAAGTCGCACCCGGCCATCGCCTAATTCCAGCCACAAATTCCCCGCTTCTCGGGGAACATCAAAAATCAGAAAACTTTCTGCGCTTTGGTGGCCATCCAGGCAATGCCCCAAAAAATAATCGGGGTAGTTCAGGTTGTAGACCTTATGGGCGGCCTCCGCATATTCCACCGACATCTTAATCCGCTCCGAATCATTTCTCAGCGTAAATTCCTGACCACGAATACAATCACGCTTGTCCGTAAAATTGCCAATGGATCCAACAAGCCACAGGTAAAGCCCTCTTGCAGGTGAATACTGCCGGTCGGGCGTATCTATGGAAGTTAAAAACTCGATTCGATGGATGGTGAAGGTCCAGCCACTACTATTTTTCATTTCATAAGGCAGAGATAGGACATAATTGGGATCCGTGTTCTCAGGCGTTGGTTCGGTCGTGGGTTTTGGGGTCGGTGTGGCATCGAAAACGCTGAGGGTCATGTCACTTTCGCAGGCCAAAGTTGCCAGGACAAGAAGAAACATACCCCACAATATTCTCAAGAGCCTCTTCCTGGCTTGAGTTACGGCCATTTTTACCCTCAATTTTCCTTCACCCATAACAATCGGCCCAAACTAACAGTTTGGGCTACAAATTTGGACCTACTTACCTGGTTGACTGACAGATTTAACATTGTGGCCCAAATTTACCGCAGAGAGCGCGGAGGCCGCCGAGAAATTTATAAAAATCTCTGCGTTCTCAGCGTCCTCAGCGGTGAAAGATTAAATTTGTCAATCAATCAGCCTACTGACACTCCAACTTGAACATGATACAACAGCTTTAATCCCCTGCGCAACTCAAAGCCCAGAGGGTTGGATGGAAGCCGGTACTACCGGCCAGATTTCGCGCTCGAAGTAATGGGCAGTATAATTGGTCCAGGAATATCTCGATCATCCTTCTTAAAATTATGGAACCTACCACCATTCTCCTGGTTGAAGACTCGGCTGACCTGGCTCAGGTCGTCGTGCGCGAACTGACAGAGGCAGGTTACCGGGTGTTACACGCCGGTGATGGGCTGGCAGCGCTGCAATTATATGCTACCCACCGGCCTAACCTGGTGATTTTGGATTGGATGCTGCCTAAACTCGACGGCCTGGAAGTGCTGCGCCACATCCGGCAGACCTCGGCCGTGCCCGTATTAATGCTGACCGCACGCGGCGAGGAAGTTGATCGGGTCATTGGGTTGGAGGTGGGGGCCGACGATTATCTGACCAAACCCTTTGGCATGCGCGAGTTGCTGGCCCGGGTGCGGGCGCTGTTGCGCCGCCTGGAACGAGTCCAACAAATCCTGGAGGCCGACCGCCGCCAGGGCGAGACCATGCTCGGTTACGGCCCGCTCCGGCTCGATCCCGCCGCCTACCGGGCTACGCTGAACGGCGAGCCGCTCGACCTGACCCGCACCGAGTTTGAGCTGCTGCACTTGCTGGCTCGCAACCCGGGCCGGGCTTTCAGCCGGACCTACCTGTTGGATACGGTTTGGGGCGAGGAGTTTATCACCGGCGACCGCTCGGTTGATAACGCCGTTTTGCGCCTGCGCAAGAAACTGGGCAACTGGGGTGAAGCAATTGAGACGGTGTGGGGTGTGGGTTACCGGTTTACGCCGGAGAAGTTACAATGAGGAATCGGGCCGGCCCTTTCCGATTTCTGTGGAGCGCCCATCCGCTGCGGGGCCTGGGTGAAGCCTGGCTGGTGGGGATGTTGATCCTGTTCGGCCTGTACAATTTGGGTGAAAGCGTCGGCCCTAGTGTGTTTATGAGCGGCGTCTTCTTTTTGTGCGGCGCGGGTGGGATGTGGGCCGTGCTGCGTATCCAGCTTCCCCAGGGCAGTCTTATTCGCCAAAGCCTGTGGGAGGTGGGGGTAGGTTTCCTCTTAAGCCTGGTCATGGCATTTGGCCTGCACCTCCCGGCGAACCTGCTGGGTTGGGCTGTAGTTTGGACCCGGGCGAATGCCGAACCCTTTTCCATCACAGTTTTGCTGCTATGCACCGGGCCGGGCTACGTGTTCGCCCGGCTGGGCGTGCGGCTGTGGCGATGGTGGGATCACCTGCGCCGACGGCGGATGCTCTGGTCGCTCACCCATGCGCATTTGATGGTGGTGGTGGCGGCGGCCGTGATGGGCGCGGTGGGCGTTTTTATCATCGCTCCCTACAGCAGCGGCGGGGCGATCCTCCACCCCGAACAGGCCACCTGGTTTATTGTCTTGAGCGAACGTTTGCTCTACCTGATTTTCCCCGTGGTCAGCCTGATTATCCTGATGACCGTCATCGCCCTGGCGATTTTACTGCCGCCCTCGGCCGTTTTTTCCTTCCTGGTGGCTCGCCGGACGACTCGCCGCCTGGAAACGTTGGCCGCTACAACTACCGCTTTACGCGAGGGCAACTACAAAGCGCGAGTCACTGTCGCGGGTGAAGACGAGGTAGCGCAGTTGCAGGCCGATTTCAACGCCATGGCCGACAAATTGGAGCAGACCTTACAAGACCTGGCCGCCCAGCGCGACACGGTCGCCCGGCTGCTGCAATCCCGGCGCGAACTGGTCGCCAGTGTGTCACACGAGCTACGGACGCCGGTGGCGACGGTACGCGCCATCCTGGAATCGGCCTTAAAACGCCAGGAGGAGCTGCAACCGGCCGGTCTGCGCCGCGATTTGGAGGTAACGGAGAACGAAATCTTACGCCTCCAACGTTTGATTGACGATCTTTTCACCCTGTCACAGGCGGAGGTGGAAAAATTGGCCCTGACCTGCCGGCCGGTTGACCTGGCCCCGGTTGTGCAGCGGATGGTGGCGGCTGTCGCTCCGCTGGCCTGGAATTCGGGTCGAGTGGAGGTGGTGGCCGCAGCGCCGGACAGCCTGCCACCTGTTTGGGCCGACCCAACCCGGCTGGAGCAGGTGTTAGCCAATCTGCTGCGCAACGCCATCCGTCACACGCCGCCGGGCGGTATTGTGGCTGTGATGGCCGCCGCCGAAGCCGACGCCGTCTGCCTGGAAGTACGTGACACCGGCAAAGGTATCACAGCCGAAGATTTGCCCCATATCTGGGAACGATTTTACCGAGGCCGCGACAGCCGCACCGACGTTGACGGCAGCGCCGGTCTGGGGCTGGCCCTGGTCAAGGAATTGACCGAGGCAATGGGCGGCACCGTAGGCGCAGAAAGTGTGGTGGGGCAAGGGAGTTGTTTTTCGGTGAGATTGCCGCGCCGTGAAACATAAAGAGAGCGTTCGGTAATTCAATGTCTGCGAATGAATTCGCAGCCTGAGACGAGAAACGTGTTAGAAACACGTTGTTCGAGGCCAACTCAACCTGTTTCAACAGGTTTTTCATGTCAGCAACCGAATTCATTCGGTTGCTATAGACTGCCCGCCGGAATACTCCGGCGGGCTTTTTTTTGCGACAAATTTGCGACAAATGGGTGATAAAAGAACTACATTTTTGGATTACGCTGGAGTGCAGAATTTATTCTGCCCGAATTCCTTACTTGAGGAGTAAACCTGATGAAAATCCAAAAATTAACCCGCCGCCAATTTTTAATCGCTTCGGCCGTTTCGGTCACGGCTGTGGCGGGAGGCGCTGTCGGCATGGCTAAAATGGCCCAAACCGGCTCCGGCGAAAACCCGGATACCTATTATATTTCCCATAAAGACAGCATCCTGACAACTTTTGACGGAACCTTAACCTACATCCGCCCCCTCTTGACGAAGAAGTATGGAGTCGAGTTTGCCGACACTGTGCTGGCGGAAACGCGCACCGAATACGCTGTGTTAATCCCCCAGTTGCCCTATATTGGCGGCGACGCCAACGAATTAACGACCAATCTCAGCCAGTCGGCCGGGGTACTGGCCTTTTACCGGGTCATGAAAGCGCACGGCAAATCGGTGGACGAGGTAGGGGAAATAATTTACCAGGGCTTCGGCGCGCAAATGGCCGATACACCCGGCTGGGTTACCGGGGTGATGGGCCTGCTCCAATCGGCCGGGCTGGCCGCCTACGCCGCTAAAAAGGACGCCGACATATCTCAACAGCAGACCTATGCCGGCGATTGGCTCTTCACCTATGTCAAGGGCGACGGTGAGAGCTTCGATTGGGGCGTTGATTATACCGAGTGCGGCGTTTGCAAGTTCTTCCACGCCCAAAACGCCGACGAACTCACACCCTATCTATGCCAGCTCGACTTTCCCATGAGCCACGCTTTTAATATGGGCCTGGAACGCACCGAAACCCTGGCCCAGGGCGGGCGCCGCTGCGATTTTCGTTACAAGCATGGCCGCGAGACGCCGGCCGGCTGGCCACCACCCTGGTTAAAGAGTTAAATATTCTCTTTTGTTACTACTCAGGCTACCCCAAATTGAGTATTCCTGACCGCAGACCGCAGACTGCCGACCGCCATAATTCGCCCTGTACCCTGTCTTTTCAGCGGTCAGTGGTCAGCCGTCGGTGGTCGTGGGGGTAGGGCTGAGTAGTTACTCTCTTTTTTGATAAAGCCTCTCTCGCTCAATATATTCTCTTACCTCCTCCGCCACCTGGTAGCGAATACTCTGCCCGGCGCGCACCCTGGCCCGAATATCGCGGGAGGAGAGGCCGATCAACGGCATCTCCACCCAATCGAGGCGGGCGGTCAGACCGGGCAAGACTCCTTCTAGTTTGGTCAGATCAGGCTGGAAACCGGGCCGATGTACTACCGCCAGGCGGCAAAGAGTGAGCAGTTCCGGCGCGTGATACCAGGTAGGCAAATCCAGCAGCGAGTCGCCGCCGATAATCAAAAAACAGGCTTCGGCGGGGAGATCAACTTGGGCCCGGATCAGCCGGACGGTGTCGGTGGTGTAATGCGGACCGGGCCGGTCTAAATCCACCCGGCTCAAGACCAGGTGCGGGTTGCCGGCAATAGCCAATTCGACCATCGCCCGGCGGTGGGAGGCCGGTGTCTTGTCCACGCCTTGTTTATGAGGCGGATCGCCGGCCGGAACAAAAAGCACCCGGCGCAAACCCAACGTCTCTCGCGCCGTTTCGGCCATCAACAGGTGGCCTAGGTGGATGGGGTCAAACGTGCCGCCCAGAATACCAATTTTCATAAATCAGTAATCAGTAGTCAGTAGT
>CAZUNT010000181.1:0-14315 GCA_964622215.1 uncultured Caldilineaceae bacterium | reverse complement strand
CTGGTATCAGCGCCAGAGTCGTCGAAGACCTCGGCGACTCCCGCCGCCTGATCGAGTTCAACCAACCGGTTGACTCGCTGCTGGCCGAAGTGGGGCACACGCCCCTGCCCCCCTACATCCATACTGCCCTGGCCGACGCCGAACGTTATCAGACCGTGTACAGCCGGATCGAGGGATCGGCGGCAGCGCCGACCGCCGGACTGCACTTTTCCCCGGAAATACTGCTGGCTTTGCGGGAGAAAGGGGTGCTCCTGGATTACGTCACGCTGCACATCGGTCTAGATACCTTTAAACCGGTCACGGTCGAGCAGGTTGAGCGCCATACCATCCACCGCGAGTATGCCCAACTCACCCCCACCACCGCCCGCCGCATCAACGAGGCCAAGCTGGCCGGGGGGCGTTTGGTCGCCGTAGGGACAACAGCAGCCCGCACCCTAGAAACGGCGGCCCAACGCAGCGCCGGAGTGACCGGCTCGCTGCAACAGGCCAGCAATTTGGGGTTACAAGTTGAAGGTTTAAGGTTGAAGGTTAAAGACTCAACTTGTAACCTTCAACCTTCAACCCATTTTCAACCTTCAACCATAAGCTGTCCCTGGAAACCTATCGCCGCTATTGAAGAAGAAACCGACCTATTCATCTACCCCGGTTACACCTTCCGGGCCGTAGATGTCCTGCTGACCAACTTTCACCTGCCCAAGTCAACCCTGCTGATGCTGGTCAGCGCCCTGGCCGGGACAGACCTTATTCGCCGCGCTTATGAAGTTGCGGTGGCGGAGAAGTATCGCTTCTATTCCTTTGGGGATGCGATGTTGATATGGAAGTAAAAATCATCCGCAGTAAGAAAAGAAAAAAGACCATCAGTGCGCGAATGGTGGAAAATATTTTTGTAGTGCAGGCTCCAGCTCGCATGAGCGACGCCGAGCTGCAACCGATCATCGACAAGCTGCGCCAACGCTGGCAGAAACGGCAGACCAAAGAGACACTCGACGATCAGGCACTTCAACGCCGCGCCCAGGAGTTGAATCGGCAATATTTTGGCGGCAAACTCAAGTGGGAGTCCATACGCTGGGTGACAAATCAGAACAACCGTATGGGGAGCTGCACCCCGGCTAACGGGACCATCCGCATCTCCCATCGCCTGGCCACTATGCCCACCTTCGTGCGCGATTATGTGATTGTACACGAATTAGCACACTTATTGGAGGCCAACCACAGCCCCAAATTCTGGCAGTTGGTCAACCGCTATCCGCGGACGGAGCGGGCGCGAGGCTATTTGATGGCCGTGGGATGGGAGGAGATGGAGGACTAAATTGTGAATTGTGAATTATCAATAATAAATTGTGAATGAAAAAAACCCTTTTCTCTTAACCCGTTCACAATTCACAATTGGCTATTCACAATTCACAATTTTCGTTAGTTTCTTTGGGCAAACTGGGGGTCTCGCTGGATGAGCATGGCCAACCCCTCTTCCAGGCTGACTTTTGGTTTGAAATCGAGCAGCTTGATAGCCCGGCTGATGTCGGCTACCAACGAGGAAACGCCGGCCGAGACAGAGGGATTGACGATAATCTGAGCCTTACAACGAGTGACCTTTTCGATCAACTCGACCAGTTGCTTGATGCTAGCGCCAATACTGGTGCCGATATTGATAACCTGACGGTCAACTTCCCTGGCAGTGGCCGCCACAGCCAGAGCACGTACCACGTCGTCCACATAAATGTAGTCACGGATATTTCCGCCGTTGCCGTAAATGACGACCGAACCACCGCCTAAAACCTGGCGCACAAACTGCGGAATCACCGGAGAATGGGTCGGCAAGATAGCCTGACCTGGCCCATAGGCATTAAAAATCCGCAGAGCTACCGTTTCGATGCCCCACAAGCCGCCGATAGTGCGGACATAGCCTTCGGCAGCCAGCTTGCTGACCGCATAGGGCGAGTCTGGGTTAGGTAAGAGGGCCTCATTCACCCTATCCAACGCTTGCTCGCCGTAGATGGCCCCCGACGAAGTCAAGACAACACGTTTAACTCCCGCGTCACGCATCGCTTCCATTATGGCTACTGTGCCGCCAACATTGGTTTGGTTGTATTCGTGGGGGTACAGCACCGACTCCGGCACGGAGACACGCGCAGCCAAATGGTAGACGCAATCAACTTTATCGAGCAGGCGCCAAATTTTGGGTTTATCTTCAACATCCCCCCGGGTGAAATGAATGGCCGGGTCGAGATGGGCCGGGTTGCCCGCACTGAGATTATCGAGCACTCGCACGGTATGGTCTTGCCGGACTAAATAGTTGGCCAAGGCAGCGCCCAGAAAACCAGCCCCGCCGGTGATTAAAAAACGCATGGTGTTTCCTTAAAAGAGGGTTATATCCCCAGTTTGCCTCGCTCGGCGTCCCAGGGATAGATAATCCAATCTTCAGTTTTAACAGCGTAAATATCGGGGGATTTATCGGGAAATTGGGAGCGATGAGCTTTGTAATGGAGTACCGCCGACTGCGAAGTTCCACCGGCATATTTGACCCGCTCGCTCACGCTGACCACCTGTTTACCTCGGTCCCAAATATCGTCAACAATGAGCGACAGTTTGCCGCGCAGCAGGCTGTCATCGGGAAACTGCATAAAAACCGGCCAGTCGAGGTCGTGTTCTTCATCCTCGTAAAAAGCAACCGAAGCCACAAGCACCTGTTGAATGCCCAGGCGTTCAGAAATAATGGTCGCCGGGATGATTCCGCCGCGGGTAATCGCAATCACCAAATCAAAATTAAAGAGCTGCAAGCGCGGCATCATACTGATAATCAGCTTGTCAACATCAACCCACGATAGGTAGATCTTTTTAACCTCGCTCATCAGACAAATCCCTTCAGCCTCAGTCTGTTATTTAACCGTAACCAAATCCTTTATTTTAGCCAGAGTAGCGTCGCCAATACCGCTGACCTCGGTGATCTGTTCTACGGATTTAAACCCACCCGCACTTTCCCGGTACTCAATAATCCGTTGAGCAATGGCCGGACCGATACCGGGCAGGCTATCCAGTTCTGCCAGAGTAGCGGTATTGAGATTAATCAGCCCACCGCTAACGGCAGGCGCAGCGCTCCGGCTGGCCTGGCTTTGCTGAACCAGTCCACCCTGAACCGGCGGGGGAGCATCGGTTTCACCCAGGCGAGGCACATGGACTTGCTGCTGGTCTTGTAATTCCAGGGCCTGGTTGATGTGTTCGGGGTCGGCGTCATGGGTAAAGCCGCCGGCGGCGGTAATGGCATCCTTGATAATGCTGCCGGCTGGCAGAAAGTACACGTCAGAATTAACCACGGCCCCGGTCACATAAACTCGGACTGGGGCTGACGTAGGGATAGGTGAGGGGGTGGGAACCAGAACAGCCGTCGCTGCTTCGACGGATTGAATTTCAACAGGGCTGGGGGCTGGCTGGCGCAGATAAAAAATACCTACTCCTACAGCGGTAACAAACAAAAGAGTGATGAAGATCCAATACCGGTTTCGGTCTAACCAGGAATTACTCATCGGCGAGACCTCCCTGTAGCGTGAGGTAAGATGTAACTACTAAGGCTACTCCAAATTGAGTATGCCTGACCGCAGACCGCAGAGTGCGAAGCCTCCCCGTAGGACTGCCGACCGCCAGGGAAAGCTACTGTTGTACAAGGTGTGGCGGTCAGCGGTCAGCCGTCGTCGGTCGTGGGGGTAGGGCTGAGTAATTACAAAAAAATATTAAACCATTATAGCGAAATTTTTGAGGATGACAAAGAATTCAAGGTCTAAGAGGTTACATTGCCGCGCGAGCGCCAAAAGCGAGGAAAAATCCAAAACAAGATTAATTATGCTGCATTATCATCTGACCATCTCTCACTTCGGCCTCAATTGTTATTGGCTCAGTCTTTTCAAAGGTCAGGGTCAGGTTAATTTTGTCACCTGGGGCTAACTGTTGCTGCATACCGATTAACATCACGTGAAGCCCACCCGGTTTCAATGTTACCGAACCACCGGCGGGAATGGGAATATTGACTACCGGCCTCATCTTCATCTGATCGTTTTCACCCATCGTAGTTTCATGCAGTTCGACCGCCTTGGCGGCATCAGTTTTAGCACCCAACAAAACGTCATCACTCTGGCTTGTGTTGGTGAGGGTCATATACACCGCCCCATTTTCGGTGGTGGCCCTGGCAGACACATCGCTGGCCGTAATTCCGCCGGTATTACCGGCAGCGTTTTTTTGAGCCGGAGCGGCCGCAACGGCACATTGGGCAGCCATCAGCAGGACTGCCAGCAACAAACTTAACAGAACGACAAAAATTTTCACGGCGAATAATCATCCTCTCGAGTTATATCCGAGCCAAAAGGTGCGACGTATTTTCACTGCAAAGTACGTCGCACCTGAACATTTCCTTCGAGTTTTGATTTGAGCAGATAATCCAGATCACTCTGTAAATCGGCGCTTTGAAAGCCGTGCGGATAGGTGAACCACAGCTTTTGGTCGGGGCCGATCAGAAACAGGCGCGCCGTGTGACTAACCAGATAACCGGCGGCTGAATCAACCTTTTCCCGTTTGGCGCTGGCTCCAAAGGGCTTCATCACTTGTTCGATTTTGGCGTAATCGTCGGTCAGGCCGACGAAGGTAGGGTCGAAGGCGGCCAGGTAACGGCTCAGTTTTTCCGGCGTGTCTCGTTCTGGATCGACGCTAATAAAGACGACATGCACCTGCTCCCGGCCCTGCGTCAAACCGGCCAGGGCCTGTTTGACGTAGGCCAGCGTCAGCGGGCAGACATCGGGGCAAATCGTGTAGCCGAAATAAATAAGGGTAATATCCCCTTTAAGGTCATTCAGATGGAAGGGCTGACCTGTAGTCGCCTGGAGTTCAAAATCGGGGATAGGGGCGGGTGGGTCCACCCGGAATCCTTTGAATTCATAAGCGGGCATAAACGATTGGCAACCCACCCCAACTGTAGCCAGCCCACCCACACAAAAGAGCAACAGCCCCAGGGCAAGCTTCCGCCCCCCCCAAACGACCCCTCTTAAAGTTGGCACAGGAATCCCCCCAATTTCTCTTGTTGGCGATAAAAAGAGTGAACAGAAAAAATTGCTAAACTTCACCGGACAGACGCAGCACTCGATTTAATTCTAGACGCTCTCCGGCAATCATCAAAATATAAATCGTGTTTATAGCTCAAGCAGCCGGTTTAATCATCAACAGAACCATTAAAACCGGGGTTTTAGCCACCACACTATGCGGAAGTTGGGGCGGCATGTGAACCCAGGTCCCGGCACGAGCGGCCATCTTCTCGCCGCCCAGGGTCAGGTCGGCTTCACCCTGGATAAAGTGCAAAATGGCTGTCTGCGCGGACGTATGCTCCGATAGCTCTTGCCCGGCGGCAAAACCAAAGAGGATAGCTTTCATCTGTGCATCGCTGTAAAAGGTGCGGCTGATGATGCTGTCAGATGGAATCTCGGCCACTTGCTCGGCCAAATCAGCCAGGTAATGGTAATTCAAACTCATTCGATCAACTCCTTAGAAAATAGACCGCCGACGGTTGACCGCCGACCGCCGAAAGACATTTTCGTTATCGGTGGCGTACCATAGGCTCATGAACACTTCTTCTAAATTAATCCTGATAAACCGCCCTGTTTCACCGGAAAACCAACATGACCAGACCGGCAAAAACAACCGCGTGAAAAATTTCGGCTACCCCTAAACGCACCAAGTTCAGCGATTTTTTATCCTGCCAGCGCCAGGCCCCATAGATCATTTTGAACGTCACCGGAACAAAAGCCAACGGCATCAGCAGGGGCGCCCATTGTAAGGTTGCCAGAGTTATCAACAGAGTCAGGGCGGCAGTTTGGTAGGCTAGGCAGGCTTTCGCTTTGACCAACCGCTCGCTCACCCCTTCAGGGGCCGGCAGGCGCGGCTGCTGGCGCACTTTGAGCTTGATATAAAAAACTGTGCCGCCGAAGTAAAGCAAGTTAATCAACCACAAAAGCGCCGCCAGCCTATCCAGTTGGCCGCCAGCCGTATAATAGGCCATCGGCGCACCGAGGGCCAACCCTGCTACTCCAGCCAATTCACCCCCCAGGCTCATTTCTTGCCGCCGGGAGACCAACCACAGGTGAAAGAGGAGCAAGACTCCCCCCACCAGCCCCATCACTACTAACCACCACAAACCCTGGGCCAGTACCAGCCAGCCGCCGCTGAGAGCGGTCAAGCCGCCATACAAGGCGGCCCAACGCCAGAGATAGGCTTTGTCGCTGTCGGCCCGTTTGCGAGTTTTGACCAGCACGACCAGCGGTTGCCGCAACAAAAAGAAACCCAGGGCGGCGACCAGTAAAACCGAGACGCGCCAATGCCACTCTGGAGCGATGACCAGCCCCAGTAACAAGGGCACAATCAGCATAGCCCAGGAACCGTGTTCTTTAGGGAAAGGCGGCTTAAACTTCATATTCGGAAGCAGGTTTCTCGGCCTCCGCCAGCCGGTGAGCTAACTGCTCCGGCTGATGGATCAACATCGGCAGGCATTGGGTGCAAATCCAGGTCTGCCTGCCGGCATAGCGCAGGCTTACCAGGGGAATAATCGTTTCGGGACGATTACAGTTGAGACATTGGGCTGGTGATTCTGTTTCTTTTTTCATGGGGTCACTCCTACAGCAAATTTATTTTATGGGTGTGGTTCATCAATCCTCTGGCCTCCCGGCCAAAACAATTTCATACAACAGGCTGATAGCCTCGGTGGGGCAGATTTCCTGGCAAACGCCGCTATAATTACAGGCCTCGGGTTTGGTCACGGCAGCAATATCATAAACCATAGAGAGAACATTGTTGGGACAGGCTCGCATGCATAGCTCGCAGCCGATACACTTGGTAGGGTCTATTTGGGGTAGGAAATCTAAATTCATCGCTCTTGGTTTGTTGCTATTTTCAATCGTAGCTATTAATATAGTGGTTTCCGATCAGAAAGTATACGACTTTTGTCACGTCCGAACCTCAATTTCGTAAAAAACCAGACCTGACAGGTCTCCAAGACCTGTCAGGTCTTCCATAAGTTTGACAGGGGTTTTTTATAGGGAGATAATTAAGGCGGAATTCCTTTGAGGA
This sequence comes from uncultured Caldilineaceae bacterium, assembly GCA_964622215.1. Classification (GTDB taxonomy): domain Bacteria; phylum Chloroflexota; class Anaerolineae; order 4572-78; family J111; genus DSQQ01. Next base: position 7,217 of record CAZUNT010000181.1, on the reverse strand, counting down.
GAGAGGAAGCTATGCCGGTGTTGGTTAACGATAAAGCCAGGTCACTTCTCCGAGCCGTGCCCTATTTTCAAGCTCTGGATGAGAATGCCCTGGCTACAGTGGGTAGAGAAGTGGTAGAGCGCCACTATCAAGCAGGGGAGATCATCTTTTTAGAGGGGGAAACCGATGCCGGGCTGCATCTGGTAGTTGAGGGGTTGGGTAAGGTTTACCGTCTCTCCGAAGGTGGGCGCGAGCATGTCCTGGCTACCCTGCGCCCCGGCGACTCCTGCAATGAAGTGCCGGTGGTGGACGGCGGCCCTAACCCGGCTAATTTTGCCGCCCTGGAAAACTCGACCGTCTGGATTATTTCCGCGGAGTCAATGACTCGCCTGCGCCGCCAATTTCCGGCCCTGAATGAGATGATTATCAAAAACTTGGCCCAACGCTGTCGCCAGTTGGTGCAGCGAGTCTACAACTTATCTTTTCTGTCGGTTACGGGTCGCCTGGCGGCTTTTTTGCTCCAGCAAAGTGAGCAAGAGGGGGAATCGCTGCGCCGCCAGTGGACCCAGGACGAAATCGCCGCTCACCTGGGCACGGTGCGAGAAATGGTGGGCCGGGCCTTCCGCGAGTTGCAGGAAGCCGAGTTGGTAGCCATTGACCGCCATCGGATTGAGATTTTGGATCACGAGGGTTTGAAGGAATTAACTTAGGATGAAGAATTTACCTAAAAACTCAATTTGAGGTATGCTAGGGGCGAATCTAGGCTAAAGGTATACAAATATATGACCTACAAACTGGCCCCTTCTATTCTAACCGCCGATTTTACCTGCCTGGGTGAGCAAATCCGGGCAGCCGAGGCCGCCGGGGTGGAGTGGATCCACCTCGACATCATGGACGGCCATTTTGTGCCGAATATGAGCTTTGGGCCGCTGGTGGTCCAGGCCGTCCGTTCCGTCACCCAACTCACCCTGGATGTCCACTTAATGATCGAGCAGCCGGAGCGTTACCTGGCCGATTTTGCCCGGGCCGGAGCCGACCGGCTGACCGTCCACGTGGAAACCTGCCCTCACCTGCACCGCACCATCCAGCAGATCAAAGAGGTGGGCTGCCAAGCCGGCGTCACCCTGAACCCGGCCACCCCTCTATCTACCCTGGAAGAAATTTTGCCGGAAGTGGATTTGGTCCTGGTGATGTCGGTTAACCCCGGCTTTGGCGGCCAGAGCTACATCCCGGCCAGCACCCCTAAAATCGCCCGGCTGCGCTCCATGCTCGACGCCATTGGTTCCCCGGCTGAGATAGAGGTAGACGGCGGCATCAACCTGACCACCATCGCCGAGGTAGTCAAAGCAGGAGCTTCGGTTTTGGTGGTTGGCTCGGCTATTTTTAACAGCAAGGCTGCCATCGCCGAGAATGTGCGGCGGCTGCGGGAGCAAGTTGAGGACCTGGCATAATTCGCCGTAAACACTGCTGTCAACGAATGGGCAACGAATAAACGAATAGGAATGGCGAAAATTCGTTTATTCGTTCCATATTCGTTGACAATTGATTATGCAAGGCTCTCCAAATTGGGTAAGCCGCATTTCTAGTCCAAACTAAAACTCGCACCCACCTCAGCCTTGACCACTATTTGCCCCACGCTGATCGGCGTTTCGTCGGGCATCGGCTGGTCGGTAGTGGCATTTTGCACCACGTTCTGAGTCCACATAGCCCGGTCGCGCCCGCCCCACCACGAACCATTGTAATACGACCAGCTATTCTCGTTGATAGTGAGCACGCACCCCGCCTTTGCGCCAGCCGCGCTGGCCAGGAGTTGGGCCTTTTCGGTGGCCGCTTTCATAGCCAGCTTCCGGGCCTCGTCGCGGTAGCGCCGTAATTCGCTGGTGTAAAACTGCACCTCCTGCACTTCATTCGCCCCGGCCTTGAGCGCGGCGATGAGCACATCGCCGGTCCGGCTGACATCCTTGAGCGTGATGGCAACGACGTTATTCACTCGATACCCGATAATGGTCAGCGAGTCATAATCGTCGTAGACGGGGCGGACCATATAATAATCGGTGGAGATGTCTTTATCGGCCACCCCAAGCTGGCGGACGGCCTCGATGATACTCTTGATGGCAGCGGTGTTGTGGGCCTCAGCCGCTTCGGGGGTGACGGCGTTGGATTGCACCCCCAATTGAAGCAGCACCCGGTCGGGAGTGACGTTGATCGCCGCCGCCCCGCTGACCTGCACGGTGCGGGAGTGGTCGCACGTCTCTGCGACGGCTGCCGGTGGAGTCACCGGGCTGGCCTGGGCCAACGGCTGCCCCCAGACCAGCATAGAAACAAGCAAACTGCCGGCGATGATTCCAAAAGTGGTTCCTAAAAGTTGCGGTAAGTGTTGCATATTGACCTCCTGATAAGATTAAGGTAGCAGGTAGCAAGGTAACAGAATATATTTCATGCCACCTTGCTACTTTGTTACCTGGATTTTATCAATTTATCGAGGCAAAACGAGGGCAGAAAGAAGGCAATTTAGGGGCAATTCTGACCCGCCGGCAGAGCAAAAGTGACCGTCGTACCCTGGCCTTCGATGCTGTGGGCGGTGATATGCCCGCCGTGAGCCTGCACCAGGGCGCGAGCAATGGACAGTCCCAGCCCACTGCTGCCCAGGCTGCGGCGGCGAGCCGGGTCGGCCCGATAGAAACGCTCAAAGATAAAGGGGAGATGCTGGGCCGGGATGCCCGGTCCCGAGTCGGCGATGGCGCAGGTAACGGCGTCCTCGGTTGGGGTGACGGTGATTGTTACTTCAGCGCCGGGGGGCGAGTGCCGGATGGCATTATCCAGCAGATTGTCGACGACCTGGGCGATCCGGTCGGGGTCGGCCTGAACAACCAGCCCCGGCGGGAGGGCCTCCTCTGCCTCGACAACACGCAGACGGATACCCTGCGGCCCGGCCAAGGTGGCCAGGTGCTCGGCGCGGGTGCGGACCAGGGCGCCGAGGTTGACCGCCTGGAGTTGCAGTTTAAGCACCCCGGCATCGGCTCGAGTTAGGGTTAAAAGATCGTTGACCAGCCGGATCAACCGCTCGGTTTCGGCGGCCAGCGAAGCCAAAAAGCGGTCGCGCACGGCCAGGTCGTCCACCGCGCCGTCCTGCAAAGTTTCAAGCGTGCCTTTGAGCGCCGTCAGCGGGGTGCGCAGTTCGTGGCTGACATCGGCGATGAAGGCCGTCTTGAGCTGGTCAGCCCGGCGCAAACTGGCGGTCATAGCGTTGAAGGCGCGCCCCAGGTCATGCAGGTCGGCAATCGAACTCTGCTCTGGAGCCGTCTGGTTTAAATCCCCAGCGGCCACGGCCTGGGCTGATTGGGCCAGTTGGCTCAACGGGCCGGAGATTCGCCGGGCCAGCCACCACCCGACCGCCGTTGACAGGGCAACCGCTCCTAGCAGCACTCCGGCCAACTGCCAGCGCACTGTTAACGGCAGGGCGGCCCAACTCGTATCCGGTAAGGGGGTAGCCAGGTAAACCAGGCGAGCAACCCGGCCGGCGGTGTCCAGCACCGGCGCAGCAGCATATAAGACCCGCCTGCCTCCGGCCACGTCTACCCGGCGAATAGCCGTAGCCGGCCGGCCGGAGAGGGCCTGGGCTATTTCGGGCCGGTTCAACAACTCCTCCGGGGAAACAATCCCGGCGGCATTTTGGGCCAACGACGGCAGCGGCTCGACCGCAAGCTGGGCCACCGGCGGAGCAGCCGGCAGATCAATAATGACCGCGCCCTCCGCTTCGACGAGGCGGGTATGGATACCGGGGGCAACGTTTAGTAACTGCGAGTAAGGCGGAGCCATTTCCCCTGCCTCTCCCTCAATCCCCTCCGGTGAAGGAGGAGGCAGGCTTTTAGCGACCAATTCGGCCTGGGCCAGCAGGTTGGCCTGCTGCGTCTCCAGGTACAACCCTTCCACGGCCAGCCAGGCCAGCGGTGCGGCCACCCCGATCCCTAGCAAAATGACTGCCAGATAGGTCAGGGTCAAATGAACGCGCAGGGAGGTCATGGCTCATCGCTCCGCTGGAGTTTGTAACCAACGCCCCGCACGGCCGTTATACAATCGGCCTGGGGGTTGGCGGCGCGCAGCTTGGCCCGCAGGCGTTTGACGGCGCTATCCACGGCCCGGTCGTCGCCGGGGTAATCGTAGCCCCAAACCTGCTGCAGCAGTTGTTCGCGGGAGAGCACCCGGCCGGCGTGGGCCAGCAGGGTGTGCAACAGGTCAAATTCCAGGCGGCTGAGGTCGAGCCGAGTCGAGTCAACCCAGGCCTCGCGCTGTTCGATCTTTAAATTCAGGCCGCCAGGACCGGCCAGGCGCGTCGTGGCTAAGCCCTCGTTGGTTTCGCCGGAGACGCGGCGCAGCACCGCTTTAATGCGGGCCAGCAGCTCGCGCACGCTGAACGGTTTACAAACGTAGTCATCCGCGCCCAGTTCCAACCCAACCACCCGATCCACTTCTTCATCACGAGCGGTAATCATAATGATAGGCACCTGGCTGGAACGGCGTAATTCGCGGCAAACATCTAGCCCATCTACTTCCGGCAGCATCAAATCAAGCAAAATTAAATCAGGTTCACTGTTGCGGGCCAGCCGCAGCGCCTCCCGCCCATTGTCGGCGGTCAACACTTCGTAGTGGGCTTTGTTCAGATTATAAACCAGCAGCTCGAGCACGGCCGGCTCGTCGTCTACGATGAGAATTCGTTGGGGCATGGTCACCCCCTCCTAAAAACAGACCGCCGACGGCTGGCCGCCGACCGCCAAAAGATATTTTACATCAGTGATGAAACCTTCGCTCAGGAATGTCTGCCTTCATTATACCTCAGAATTGTGGCAGAATGATGTCAAAAAGGGAACTATTTTGGCTTAATCGGCGTCTATACCCTCGGTTGAGCACATCGCTCTCAGCTAAAAATAGTAATTACTCAGGCTAACCCCAAATTGAGTATTCCTGACAGCAGACCGCAGACTGCCGACCGCCAGAGGAAGCCACTATTGTACAAGGTGTGGCGGTCAGCGGTCAGCCGTCAGCGGTCGTGGGGGTAGGGCTGAGTAGTTACCAAAAATATATCAATTCATAATGATAAGGAGATAGATCGATGGGACGTAAGTTTCAATTAGTCGTACTAACGCTTGTCAGCGCCGTAGCGGTGCTGCTGATTAGCAGCCTGGTGGTGAACTGGATTGGGGTCAATACCCCTGTAGCCGAGGCCCAAACCGGCGCTCCGGCTCAGGCCTTGCCGGGAACCATTACCGTAGTGGGCGAGGGCAAGGTCAAGGCCAAGCCTGATATGGCCCAGGCCAGTATTGGGGTAGAGATTATCAACCCTGACGTCAAACAGGCCAGCGACGAGGCGGCTAAAACAATGGAGGCCGTCCTGGCGGCGCTCAAGGCTCAGGGTGTGGCCGACGCCGACATTCAGACTTCCTACTACAACATCTGGGTCGAGCGCCCCTACAGCCCCGAAGGTATGCCGTCTACCCAGGCCATTTATCATGTCAGCAACAATGTCCAGGTAACAGTGCGCGATTTGAGCAAAGTGACCCTCGTTCTGGGAGCCGCCATTGAAGCCGGGGCCAACACCATCAACAGCGTAACCTTCAACGTAACCGACCCCAGCGATCTAAGGTCGGAAGCCCGCCAAAAGGCGGTGGAAAACGCTAAAACCAACGCCCAGGAATTAGCCACCCTCAACGGGGTTCAGTTGGGCAGCGTGGTCAGCGTCAGCGAAGTTATCAGCAGCGGCGCTTATTACGTCAGCGAAGTGGCTGCCGCCCAGGGTTTAGGCGGCGGCGGGGGCGGCCCCATCCTGCCGGGCGAGGTCGAAGTGTCGGTGCAGTTACAGATCGCCTACGCTATTCAGTAACCCTTCAATTTGACCTTAGCTTATTGCCGCAGAAGTAAATCGAGCTATATTATCATGCCGGAAGTGTCTTACTTCCGGCATATTTTTTAAATAATTATTCAACCTATCCCAAATTTTAGCCCTGACCACTGACCGCTGACCGCTAAAAAGAAAGCTTACTGAGCAGTTTGCGGCGGGCGGCGGTCCCCCAAGGGGAGGCGAGGCGCTCTCTGCCGTCGGCGGTCATTTACGAAGAAGGATAAAGCAAACATGCACGTTGCCCTGTTAGCCAACTTAAAAAAGAACGCCCCGACCTGGCCCGGCATATCGCCCGATTATTGGGACGACCTGGACTCCGAAGAGACGATTGAAGCGATCAGTGCTGCCCTGGCCAGCCGGGGGCATCGCGTCACCTTTTTGGAAGGCGACGTCACCCTGTATGATAAGCTGCGCCAGGTCAAGCCCGATATCTGTTTTAACATTTGTGAGGGGCATTTTGGCAATGGCCGCGAGGCCCAGGTTCCGGCTCTGCTGGAGATGCTGCGTATCCCCTACACCGGCTCGCGGGTGCTGACCCTGGCCCTGGCCCTGGACAAGCCGATGACCAAGCGGGTATTAACTTATCACGACTTACCTACCCCCGCTTTTCAGACCTTTGAACGGGTTGACGAGGCTTTTGATGACACCTATTTAAAATTCCCCCTGTTTGTCAAACCCAGCCGCGAGGGCACCGGGATGGGCGTCAGCGCCGAGTCGATTGTGTACAATGAAGCGCAGCTACGGACTCAAATCCAGCGTGTTTTTGATCGGTACAACCAACCGGCGCTGGCGGAGCGATACATCGAGGGCCGGGAGATTACCATAGGCGTGGTGGGCAACCTGACCGGCCCGGTGGCCCGGCGTATTCCCGAAGACGAGGAAGCGCCGCGTATTCTGCGGGGGCTAACTTTTTTCCCGCCTTTGGAGGTTGACATGGCCGCCTACCCGGAGGAAGAGGCCGGGCTGTATACCAGCCGCATGAAGGTGGAGTTGGCCCACGAGTTTCACTACCTGTGTCCCGCGCCGCTCGACAAGGCCCTGCTCGACGATTTGAACTGGTACACCGCCGTCACCTTCCGCGTCACCGGCTGCTGCGATGTAGCCCGGGTTGACTTTCGCCTCGACGCCAATGACGGCAATAAACCTTACATCCTGGAAGTGAATCCTCTGCCCGGCCTGAATCCCGGCTACTCCGACCTCTGCATTGAAGCCGACGCCTACGGCTGGAGTTACGAGGAACTGGTCAATCGTATTTTGGATGAGGCCATTGGGCGCTACAGGTTAAAGCAGTAGTCAGTAGTTGTCGCCCTTCAGGACATCGTAGAAAGAATGAGCACATTAA
>CAZUNT010000180.1:0-14491 GCA_964622215.1 uncultured Caldilineaceae bacterium | reverse complement strand
CGTGCTTTTCGTGGCGTTTCGCGGCTTTCGTGGTCCAAAACCCCGCCGTATCATGGTATACGATTGCCCTGGCTTGATTGCTTGCAATTCTATCTATTCCGTGTTATTCTCCTCAGCCAAAAGAGAGGAGATACCCTTATGTCAGACAAGCCTGTTATCAATTTTACTCGTGGCGTGCCGGCCGCCGAATCCTTTCCGGTTGAGGATATGATAACTGCCGCCCAGGCGGCCCTGGAAAAATATGGGACGACTATCCTGCAATACGGTTCGTCCTATGGTTTCCAGCCGCTGCGGGAGTGGCTGGCCGAGTGGCAGGGTGTTTCGGTCGACCAGGTTCTGACCGGAAACGGCTCATTACAGATCATCGAGTTCCTGTGTTATCACTTTATCAAGCCGGGGGACGTGGTTTTTACCGAGTCGCCTACCTATGACCGCACCCTGACCATGCTGCGGCGGCACGGAGCCAAAATAGTCGGGATTCCGCTGGAACCTGATGGCCCCAACATTGAAGCGGTTGAGGCGGCCCTGAAGCAAAATGCGCCTAAATTCTTCTATCTCATCCCCGATTTTCAGAATCCGTCCGGGGCTACCTGCTCGCTGGAAAAACGGGAAAAGCTGGCCGCTCTGGCCAACCGGCACGGCTTTTGGCTGCTCGAAGATGCACCCTACCGGCCCCTCCGCTTCCGGGGCAAGGTACAACCCTCGCTGTATGAACTCAATCCCCAGATGACCCTGCACATGCTCTCGGTCAGCAAGCTCATCGGCCCCGGCCCCCGCGTAGGTATTCTATACGGACCGGCGGATTTGCTCAAAAAAGTGGGCAAGATTGCCGAAGATACCTATATCAGCCCGGCGCTACTATCACAGGGGATTGTGTATGAATATTTACACAGTGGCAAGCTGCCCGATCAAATTGCCCACTTAAAGGCGCTCTACGCCCCCCGGCTCCAGGCGTGCCTGGACGCATTGGACAGATACCTGCCCGACGCTCAAACCACTCGCCCCGACGGCGGCTTCTTCCTCTCGGTGACGCTGCCGGAGGGTATCAGCACGGTCGCCGTGCGAGAACGGGCCAAAGCCTACCAGTTGAACCTGGCCGATGGGCAAGCCTTCTTCCCCAACGGCGGCGGTGAGCGTTTCCTGCGGCTGCCCTACTGCGCCCTAAGCCCGGAAGAGATCAACGAGGGCATTAGCCGGCTGGCCGAAACGGTAAAAAACCTATAGACCAATTATCGTAATAAACACAAGACCTCAGAAATTTTACCCTTTTCTGAGGTCTTTTTGATTCAAACAGCGCCCTTTTTGCTCAAGCGATCACTCACCTCACGGCATAGGGTTAATATGCCGATCAAACCGGGTTGATCTGGATGGCTTAATTGCATTACTTCCAGGCGTTTGCATAAACCCTGGAGATCGGTGGCAAGATACGTCCACTCAAGTCCAGATCGATAAGCAACCATGGCTTCATCAGGCCGGTTCAAACCGAGTAAGGCTTCACCCAAACCGAAGTAAGCCATATTCTGGCGAGGATGGCGCTTAAGGACAGCCTGATAATTAAGTTCTGCGGCAGAATAATCCCGGCGCAACAACGCCAAGTCGCCTCGTCCAAGATAAAGGTAGGGATAATCGGGCTGCAAATTAGCCGCCGCTTCAAGGTCTTGAGTCGCCGGGTCTGCCTGGCTCAACTTAAGGTAAAGACGAGCGCGCTGGCAAAAGCCCCACGGACTGGCCTTAACGGTTAAAGCCTGGGTATTGGTTTTGAGAGCAGCCGGGTAATCTCCCTGGGTTTCGTACAGACTGGCGAGGCTAATGAGCGTGTTAGCCTCAGCGCCGGGCACATTCAGGGTATGATAGCGGTGGATGGCTTCGACCAGCATCTCTTGCGCCTGATTATATTGGCCTTGCAACATGTACAAACTGCCCAAAGCTTGAATACAGTCAACCTCTCCTAACTTGCTCCCAATAACGCCATAATTCGATCGCGCCATTTCGTACTGAGCCAATGCTGCCTCAAATTCACCTAGCCGCAGGTGTACATCTCCCACGGCTTTAACACAAGCAGCCTCACCCCGTTTATCACCCATTTTCCGGTAGAAAGCTAAGGCCGTTCCATATTGCCTCCGCGCTGTTTCATATTCAACCAGGGCCAGGGATACATCGCCTAAAGCTTTGAGGCTATTGGCCTCCCACAGTTGGGCCTTGATAGCCTGATAGATTTGCAGCGCCGCTTCATACTGCTGCCGGGCTGAACCATATTCAGCCCATTGTAACTGCAAGTCTCCCACTGCCTGAATGCAGTTAGCTTCGCCGAGCCTGTCGCCAATTTCTCGGTAGATAGGCAAAGCTTCAATATATCTATCCCGCGCCGGGCCATATTCGGCCAGCCGCATATGCAAATCTCCCAAAGATTTGAGCAAAACGGCAATCCAGAGTTTTTCGCCAGTTTCCCGATAAAGGGCCAAAGCTTCTTCATACTGCGTCCGGGCTGCTGCGTATTCCGTTTGGGTGGCATTTACGTGGCCCAAAAATTGAAGACAACCGGCTTCGCCCCGCTTATCCTTGATGGTTTGATACATTTGTAACGCTGCTTCATATTGCTTTCCTGTTTACTGACAATGTACTCGTGCCAGAGGATAGAAGGTAGCCAGTAAATAATTTTTGGCTTGCTTAACCCGATCCGCTTAATCTGCTCAACCACATAACCCCAGTGATAAGCAGTACAAACAATCAAATCATATGTGCCAAGGTCTCGGCCTTCTTTATCCCACTCAAAACAGTTGAGCGTCACTACCTCAACCCGGTCATAATAACGGGTAAGGTTATGAGCGTGCATAATCTGGGGCAAAGAATTATCCTGGCTATCACCTTCTTGATGAGAAAAAATTGTTACCTTTTCTAATTCAAAAAAATCTTCGACAAATTGGAGCAAGGTGGCGATATAGTAATTGATCGAGAGGCTGCTCCCGCCGAGGAAATCTACTGTTAAAAAAGTGATAGATAATCTATCCGGCATAACTTGCTGCCAAGTCCGGTTGGGTGATGATAGCTTCCAGCGGAATACGACGATCATCCTCATACAAGTGACAGCAACGGGTACACACCGGATATTTTTCCAGGATGGTCAAAGCTTGCCGAAATTCGCGTGCTTTTTGATCGCCCCAGATGTGCCAAAAATTATCCTGGGTAATATTGCCAATCGGATGATCCAAACAGAGCAGCACATCTCCGTTGGGGTTAAGGGTGGGGCTGTGCCAGGGTTTGGTACAGACCCGTTCAGGAGCAATATCAAAATGATGCTGTTCAGAATAGTAGAAGGGGATATCTGAGTCACTGAGATCGGGGAAAAATAAAATATTCGGGCGCGAGCTGTAAATTCTCTTAACTGCGCCGATCACCCGTCGCAATTGGTTAAGGTAGGGCCGGTCAAAACAATACTGTTTTTTGGGCAACAGTTGGGTTTGAAAATCAACGTCCAAATAGTTTCGCCAAACCGAGTTGGTCAGTTCGTTTAAACTAGCCGAGGAGAATTGCAAATGCTGGAAAGTCACAGTATCCGGCTCATAGGGAGCAATAAACTCCAAAAACTCAAAAACATTATCCAGATTCTCCGGCAAAAGCACAAAATTCACCGACCAATTGACAACCTGCCCCTTTGCCTTAAACAGCCTGATTTGTTCTAACGAACGCACAATTCTGTCAAAGTTAACTTTGGAATTACGGATACTATTGTGTACTTCAGCCGTGCCATCAAGGCTGATAATTAATTCTATCTGACACCGGATAATATCTTCCAAATATTTCTCTAAAAAATGCCCATTGGTTACCAATTCGGTAGGGCAGCCGTAGGTACGGACAATTTCAAAAATTTCTCTAATTTCCGGATAAATCAATGGTTCTCCGCCGAAAAGCAGGATCCGGGGGGTGACCCAGGCCACCGATGCGATAAACTTTTCCCACTCCTGAGCAGGCAGGTCAATCAGTTTATTATTCTTAAAATGTCCCCCATATTGGGTACACATATCGCAAGCCAAGTTGCATTTGTGGGTCAGATTGATAATAAAATTGGTCGGCAAGGGGAAATCTCGCCGCAAGCCACAACCATCACGGTGCTTTTTTGAGTCGCCATTGGTAACCTGGGTTCTGTAAATACCTTTAACAGACCGTGTGTTATAGACACTACTCATTTTTCCTCCCCAAAATGATCATTCGCGGGCCGGGGTTTGCCGCTTATCCACGACCCAATAGACTCCATACTCTTCCAACTTTTCAAGCCACAACTTTGGATCCCGGCCATATAACCGGGTCATCTCACCAAGCCGGCCGGCTACCCACTCATTGAACGCCTCAGCCCGGCAGCGCCAGGCCCAATTGCCACCCGACGTGGCCGGTGTATTCATACGGGCATCACTGCCCAGGTTTAACAAATCCTGCATGGTGATAACAGCAAAACGAGCGACTGAGGACATGGCTAATCTGATAAAATCCCAGGCAATATCATCATCGGGACGGCCCAGATAACGACGAATCAAATCTTGATCTTCAGGGCTACGCTCTCCGTACCAGCCTCTGGTGGTATTGTTATCATGTGTCCCCGTATAGACTACGGCATTATAGCGATGATTATGCGGGAAGAAGGAGTAAGTAACTCCCAGGTTACTCACTTCAACGCCATTAAAAGCGAACTGCAAAATAATCATGCCCGGAAATTCAAAACGGTCGCGCAGCATTTTGACCTCTGGAGTAATCACCCCTAAATCCTCGGCCAGGATAGGCAACTCGCCCAATACTTGCTTGATGGCTTCGAATAATTCTACTCCCGGCGCTTTGACCCAGCGGCCATTAACAGCCGTTTGCTCGCCCGCCGGCACTTGCCAGTAGGCTTCAAAACCACGAAAATGGTCAACGCGGATAATATCCACCAGTTGCAGGGTGGCCCGAATTCGTTCGATCCACCAGCGGTAGCCCTGGGCGGCCAGCGCTTTCCAGTTGTAGAGCGGGTTGCCCCACAGTTGGCCGGTCGGGCTGAAATAATCGGGCGGCACTCCGGCCACCACCGTAGGTTGGCCTTCCTTATCCAGAAAGAACAGCTCGCGGTTAGCCCAAACATCCACACTATCCGGGGCCACAAAAATGGGGATGTCGCCGATGATCTTGATGCCTCGCTCGTTGGCATAGCGTTTGACCGCACCCCACTGCTGGAAAAAGAAATATTGCAAGACTTTCTTGAGAGCAATCGCTTCGGCCTTCTCTTTGCGCCACTTTTTGAGCGCGGCGGGCTTGCGCAGAGCAATATCCTTATCCCAATAGTTGCTCCACATCGCGCCGAAGACATCCTCGGCCTGCGCTTTTTGGTCAAAATGATCTTTGACCGCCATAAATAGGGCAAAATCGTCCAGCCAATCGGCCTGGGCGACGCAAAAGGCTTCAAAATCGGCTTTGCGTTCAGCGCCGGCCGAGGCTAAAAAGTTCCGGGCGGCCTTTTCCAGCAGGGGCACTTTCCAGACAATAACCCAACCAAAATCAACCTTGTCAATGGGGAAAGCAGGCACGTCGGCTACATCGGCCGGGGTCAAGTCGCCGGCTTCGACCAGTTGATCCAGGTTAATCAGCAGTGGATTCCCGGCAAAGGTAGAAAATGAGGCGTAGGGCGAGTCGCCGTAACCGGTCGGTCCCAGGGGCAGCACTTGCCACAACGATTGTTTGGCCTGAACCAGAAAATCAACAAAACGAAAAGCGGCCTCCCCCAGGTCGCCGATACCATGCGGGCCGGGGAAGGAAGTGGGATGTAATAAGATGCCGCTAGAGCGAGTTAGTTCCATCAGTTTTTCTCCATTGTGGGGATATTGTGTCAATTATAACTTACTGACCAAAAAAGTCACGTGGTCAGCCAAGAACTTATCTGCTGGCGAAAAGCATCCAGGTCATTTAGATCGTTGTGTATAATTTCATACACCCGGCGATTATCTATCGTCAATCACATGCCAGAACAAGCACCCGAAAAAGAAAAAGGGTGCGGGGATCAGCCCGCACCCTTTTTCAAAAACTTTATCTCACGTTGTAAAACGCCTTCAAACCCGGATAAACGGCGGTTTCGGCCAACTCTTCCTCGATGCGGAGCAGTTGGTTGTACTTGGCCACCCGGTCGGAGCGGGCCGGCGCGCCGGTTTTGATCTGGCCGGCGTTAAGGGCCACGGCCAAATCGGCGATGGTGGTATCTTCGGTTTCGCCGGAGCGATGGGAAATTACCGCCGTCCAGCCGGCTCGCTTGGCCATCTCGATGGCGGCAATCGTTTCGCTGAGGGAGCCAATCTGGTTGAGTTTGATCAAAATACTGTTGGCGGCCTTCTTCTCGATGGCTTGCTTCAGGCGAACCACATTCGTCACCAGGAGATCGTCGCCTACAAGCTGGATCCGATCGCCCAGGGCTTGCCTCAACCCAACCCAACCTTCCCAGTCATCCTCGGCCAGGCCGTCTTCAATGGAGATGATGGGATATTGGCTGACCCAACTTTCCCACAGCTTGATCATCTCCGCGCTGGACAGCTTTTTGCCCTCGATCTTCAAAGTATAAATGCCATCTTCGTACAACTCGGACACCGCCGGGTCGATGGCAATCAAGACCTGCTCGCCGGCCTTAAAACCGGCCTTGTCAATGGCTTCCAGGATAACCTCGATGGCTTCGGAGTTGCCCTTTTTCAGCGCCGGGGCAAAACCACCCTCGTCGCCGACGTTGGTATTGTAGCCCTTGTCTTTCAAGACTTTTTTCAGGGAGTGGTAAATCTCCGCACACCAGCGCAGCCCTTCGCGGAAGCTGTCCGCGCCAACCGGCATGACCATAAACTCCTGGAAGTCGGTAGTCTGCCAGCCGGTGTGCGCCCCGCCGTTCAGAATATTCAACATCGGCACCGGCAGGGTCCGGGCGCTGACGCCGCCCAGGTAACGATAGAGCGGCTGGCCCGTACTTTCGGCGGCGGCCTTGGCCACAGCCAGGCTCACCCCCAAAATGGCGTTGGCCCCCAACTTGGACTTATTGGGCGTGCCATCCAATTCCAGCATAAAGGCGTCAATCCCTTCTTGGTCCCTGGCGTCCCAGCCGACCAATTCCGGGGCAATCGTTTCATTCACGTTCTCGACCGCTTTTTCGACCCCTTTGCCCAGGTAGCGAGACTTATCGCCATCACGCAGTTCCAGGGCCTCATGGACCCCGGTGGATGCGCCGGAGGGCACGGCCGCCCGGCCTAACGCTCCATCTTCCAGGAACACCTCTACTTCAACCGTCGGGTTACCCCGCGAGTCGAGAATTTCCCGGCCAATGACTTCTTCAATATAGCTCATGTTATATTCTCCTTATGGTTAATATAGATGTGGAAAAATGTTCTTCCCCCAAATCAGGGTAGCAAGTAAAAAAGTTACTACTTTGCTACCTGCTACCTGCTACTTGCTACCTGCTACCTGCTACCTTGCTCATCTCAGCCCCCTATCTTACTCTGAATTAGTGACTTCGACAATTTGAGGTACAAAATTTGTGTCTTTCGCTTCTTTTGACAGCAGTTGACATTGTCATTAGACTATTACCGATAGGTCCTTTCAGTTCCCTTTTTAGCAGCCAATCAAGACCCTAAAGGTCTCCAAGACCTTTAGGGTCTTCATGGGAGAAGAGGATGTCTTATGGATGCCCAGGCTGAACCAAAAAAACTACGTGCGCATGTGTTTATTGCGGGCCGGGTACAGGGAGTCAGCTTTCGCTGGTTCACCCAACATAAGGCCCAAGAACTCAAATTAACCGGCTGGGTCCGCAACCTGTGGGATGGCCGGGTTGAAGCTGTTTTTGAAGGTGAAGAGGGCGCCGTACGCCAGGCGGTGGCCTGGTGCTACACCGGCGAACCTCCCGCCCGAGTCACCGACGTTGATGTGACCTATGGACCCCCTACGGGCGAGTACCATCGCTTTCAGGTTACCTTCTGACCGATTGACAATTCCTTGTTCTCGATGTAATATATGAGCAAGTATTCATATATTATCAGGAAGAAATATGTCCCAGTCACCGGCAGCCGACCGCTGCGCCGAAACCATTATCGACGAGGAAAAGGTCAGACAGGCCCAACAGGTTTTATTAGATGGCCTGGCGGCCACGCACCTGGCCGAAATGTTCAAAACCCTGGCCGATCCCACCCGGGTCCGTATTATCTCCATCCTGGCCCAAACCGAGTTATGTGTCTGTGACCTGGCCGCCACGTTGGGAATGACTCAAAGCGCTGTATCCCACCAACTACGGCTCATGCGTAGTATGCGCCTGGTCAAAAACCGCAAAGAGGGCCGTATGGTTTACTATGCTCTCGACGACGAGCATATCGGCGATCTGTTCCGACGAGGACTGGAACATATTGAGCATAAGTAAGGTGAGGCAAAATATGACCGAAAAACTTCTCTTCCGCATCACCGGTATGGATTGCGCCGACTGCGCCCTTAAATTGGAAAAGGGCGTCGGCCATGTCACCGGCGTGGAAGCCTGCCAGGTAAACTTTGCTACGGCCAAAATGGAGGTCGCTACCACCCTGGCCGACCCAACCCCCATTGTGGAGCGTATCCAGGCTTTGGGCTATGGCGTGGCCGAACCCGACCGGCGCTATACCCCTCGCACTCACGCCCAACACCTGCTCGATCTGTTAGGCCAGCCGCGTAACACCTTCACCCTCATCGGCGCTGCTTTTATCTTGGCCGCTTTTATAAGCCAATGGTTCAGCGGTGATGAACTTGCCATAGGGTCGTCTCCTCGTCTCCTCGCCCGTTTCGCGTCGTTCCTCTTTCTCACCGGCGGTCTGTTCGGCCTCTACTTCCCGGCCAGAGCAGGCTGGGCAGCGCTGCGCAACGGGCAGGGATTGGATATGAATGTCTTGATGACCCTGGCGGCCGTCGGCGCTTTTGCCATCGGCGAATACGGCGAGGCCGCTACGGTCATTGTCCTGTTCAGCCTGGGTGAGGCCCTGGAAGCTTATACGATGGAGCGCGCCCGCGATAGTATTCGCAGCCTGACCCAACTGGCCCCGGCCGAAGCCACCATACTCCAAGCCTGTATCGACTGCCAGGGCTGCCGGGGCCGGGAGTTGCCCGACGGCTCCGGCATTTACGAGAGCGGCCCCTGCCCCTGGTGCGGCGTCCATGAACAGCGTGTGCCGGTCGAGTCGCTCCAGGTAGGCGATCAGATCATCGTCAAACCCGGCGAACGGGTGCCGATGGATGGCCGCGTGCTCGCCGGTTACTCGGCCGTCAATCAGGCTCCCATCACCGGCGAGAGTATGCCGGTGGAGAAAAATTCCGGCGCAGAAGTGTTTGCCGGAACGATTAACGGCGATGGGCTGCTGGAAGTTGAAGTGACCCATCTGGCCGCCGACAACACCCTATCCCGGCTGATCTACCTGGTTGAAGAGGCCCAGGGGCAAAAAACACCGGCTCAGCGTTTTGTCGACAAATTTGCCCGGATTTATACCCCGCTGGTAGTGATGGGCGCAGTTTTGATTGCGGTCCTACCGCCATTGTTATTCAATCAGCCTTTCTTTGACCCCCCTCGCATTAACGGGGGAGGGGTAGAGCATGGCTGGCTCTATCGCGCCTTGACCATGTTGGTGATTGCCTGCCCCTGCGCCCTGGTCATCGCTACCCCGGTCGCCGTAGTCAGCGCCATTTCTGCGGCGGCGCGGCGCGGCGTCTTGATTAAAGGCGGTGCTTATCTGGAGGCGTTAGGACGGGTCAAGGTCGCCGCGTTTGATAAAACCGGCACGCTGACCCAGGGACAACCGGAACTGGTGGGGCTGGCTTGCACCGACAACTGCTGCGCCGAGGCCAGACAGCTTGATCCATTGACCAGTTGTCACCACTGTGACAGCATGCTGGCTTTAGCGGCTGCGGTCGAACGTTACAGCCCTCATCCCCTGGCTCGGGTTATTACCGCGGCCGCCGACCTACGCGCTCTACCGCAACTACCGGCGCAAAACGTGACGAATCTACCGGGTCAGGGTATCCAGGGCCAGGTCAACAACCGGTGGGTTACCATTGGCAGCCACACCCTGCTGCACAGCGATCAAGCCTGCCTGGCCGAGTTTTGCCGGCGTATTAGCGCCGCCGAAGCCAAAGGGCAAACCACCATGCTGGTGCGTGAAGCTGAAACCATCCGGGGCTTCCTGGCCGTCAGCGACCCGCCGCGCCACACCAGCCAGGCCACGATTACGGCTCTGAAAAAAATCGGCCTGGCTCACACGGTCATGCTGACCGGCGATAACCCTACGGTCGCTGCGGCGATGGCCCAAAAATTGGGGGTGGACGAAGTCAAAGCGGGGTTGCTGCCGGCCGACAAAGTGACGGCTATCCGCGAGTTGGTGAAAACCTACGGCGATACCGTGGCCATGATCGGCGACGGCGTTAACGATGCGCCGGCCCTGGCCGCGGCCAGCGTGGGAATTGCTATGGGCGCGGGCGGCACGGCTCAGGCTCTCGAAACCGCCGACGTGGCCCTCATGGCCGACGATCTCACCCAACTCCCTCTGGCCATCCGGCTGGGCCGCCGCGCCAGGCAAACTATTCATTTTAACATCTGGTTCGCTCTCCTCATCAAGGCGGCTTTTTTGCTGACCGCTTTCTTTGGCATTGCCACCCTGTGGATGGCCGTCTTTGCCGATATGGGCGCATCGCTGCTGGTCACGCTGAATGGGATGCGGCTACTGCGGCAAGGCGACCGCTGACGGCTGACGGCCGACTGTAGAAATACCTGATTGACTGGCAAATTTGTGATAGTGACAGGTTTCCACCTGTCACTGATCCTAAACCGGGTTAACCCGGCTAAGTAGGGGTGTCAGTTTCAAAACTGACACCAGAATGCTCCCCTTTCCCGCACCTCTTAGACCGAGTAGCTACTTTTAACCTCAATTCGGGATAAGCAACGAGAGGAAGAAATAGCTCACAGATTCACACAGATTCACACGGATTTTGATTAATAATTTGCTTTAATCTGTGTTTATTCGTGTTCATCCGTGAGCTAAATCCTTATCCCGAACTGAGGTTTTTATGTTATAATAGGGTCATTAAGAAAATAGACCGCCGAGAGCGCTTCGCCTCCCCTTGGGGGATGGCAGACCGCCGACCGCCGTAAGGTATTTTCGTCGTCGGTGGCGTGCCATAGGCTCGTGAACACTCCTTCTACTAATCAGTCGCTTATCAGTGTGGAAAGACCGACTCATGCCGAACCATCACTTTATCAGCTACTCCTCCGTCGATGCCCTGGGGTTTGCCCTCCGGCTGGCCGATACGCTGGCAGCCGGGCCGCCCCCCATCCCCATCTGGCTGGATAAGCGTAAACTGCAAGCGGGGCAGGATTGGGACGAGCAGTTGGTCGAGGCCATCCGCATCTGCGACAGTCTGCTGTTCGTCATAACCCCCGACAGCGTCAAAGCTAACTCCGTTTGCAAACAAGAATGGACCCGCGCCCTCAAATATAAAAAGCCCATTGTACCCCTCCTGCTTCACCCCGAGGCCGAGATGCCCTTCCGGCTCGATCCCCGCCAGTACATTGACTTTACCGGCCCGTTTGAGCCGGCCCTGGCCCGCCTGCGCCAATTTATAGAACGATTGGCCTCGCCCGAAGGGGTTTTGCAGGCGTTGAAAGACCGCCTGGCCGATGCCGAGCGCGACCTACCCCGGGCCGACCCGGCCCAACAAGCCCGTATCCGGGCCGAAATCGAACTATTAAACCGGCAGATAGCCGAACAACAGCAAGTGGTGGCCGATCCAGAGGCGGCGGCCCGGCGCGTCCAGGAGAGCATTGAGCGCGGGCTAGAACGCGAGCGCCAACCGGAAAAGCCGGTAGGCGGCCTGGCCCGCAGCAAGTTCATCAACCCTCCCCCCGGCATAGCCCCGACCTATTTCCAGGACCGCCACGTCGAAACGGGATTGATCGGCGATTTCCTCAAAAATGACGCCCAACGGCTGCTGACGGTGGTGGGCCGGGGTGGGATCGGCAAAACGGCCATGGTCTGCCGCCTGCTCAAAGCGCTGGAGCGCGGCCAATTGCCCGACGACGGCGACCCGCTGAACGTCGACGGCATCGTTTACCTGAGCGCCGCCGGTTCGCGCCGGATCAACGTGCCCCACCTCTACGCCGACCTGGGCAAGCTGCTGCCGGAGGAGGTCGCCGGGCGGCTGGAGACCCTCTACAAGGACCCCCAGGCCGGGACCGAAGCCAAGCTGCAAGCCTTGCTGGCCGAGTTTCCCCAGGGTCGGACCGTGCTGCTACTGGATAACTTTGAGGACGTAATCGACCCCGAAACGCGCAACCTCCACGACGCCGAACTGGACGAAGCCCTGGCCGCCCTGCTGCGCCTGCCGCCCCACGCGGTCAAGGTCATCATCACCACCCGCATCGCCCCTCACAACCTGGCGCTGCTGAACCCGCAGTGGCAGGCCCGCTTAGACCTGGACGACGGGCTGGAGTCGCCCTACGCCGAGAACATCCTGCGCCAGATGGACGTGGACGGCAAGGTGGGCCTGCGCGACGCCCCGGCGGAGATACTGGCCGAAGCGCGCGAACGTACTCGCGGCTACCCCCGCGCCCTGGAAGCCTTGTTCGCCATCCTGTCCGCCGACCGCGACACCACCCTGCCCGACCTGCTCCGGGACACGGTCCGGTTACTGCCCGAACACGTGATTGACGCGCTGGTGGGCGAAGCCTTCAGCCGGCTCGACCCGGCCGCCCAACAGGTGATGCAGGTCCTGGCCATCTACGGCCGGCCGGTGACCCCGGCAGCGGTTGATTTTCTGCTCCAGCCCTACCGGCCCGGCGTCAACAGCGCTCCGGTCCTGGGCCGGCTGGTCAACATGCAGTTCGTGCGCAAGGAAGAAGGACGCTACTACCTGCACCCGGCCGATCGCGCTTATGCTTGCGGCCGCGTCCCTATGGGCGAGGAATCGGACCGCTACCCGGCGGACTCGCCGCCCTTCACCCAATTTGCCCTGCTGCATCGGGGCGCGGCCTATTTCAAACAGGCCCGCAAGCCCCGCCAGGAGTGGAAAACGCTGGACGACCTGGCCCCTCAACTGGCCGAGTTTGACCTGCGCTGCGCCGGCCAGGAGTATAACTTGGCAGCCGAGGTCCTCCTGGAGATAGATTTCAACTATTTGTTGTTATGGGGCTATTACCGGTTGGTGACCGAACTACACGAACGTCTACAAGGCCAGCTTGGCGATTTAAGGCTGAAGATGGACAGTGTAGGCAACCTGGGGACTGTGTACCGAAACATAGGACGTTATCAGCAGGCAATCACTTGTTATGAGCAAGCCCTGGCCATCGCCCGCGAGGTTGGAGATCGGCCAAATGAAGGAGTCTGGTTAGGCAACCTGGGGAATTGCTACGCCGACCTGGGGCAGACCGCGCGCGCCATTGACTACTACAAGGAAGCTCTAGCCATCGCCCGCGAGGTTGGGAATCGGCTCAACGAAGGAACCTGCTTAGGTAACCTAGGCAGCGGCTATAGTGAGCTGGGGCAGACCACCCGCGCCATTGATTACTTCGAACAAGACCTGGCCATCGCCCGCGAGGTAGGAGACCGGTCTGGAGAGGGAATAACACTGGGCAACTTGGGAACTTCCTACTCCAATCTGGGGCAGACCACCCGTGCAATTGACTACTACGAGCAAGCCCTGGCCATCGCCCACAAGGTGGGGGATCGGCCTGCCGAAGGAACTTGGTTAGGTAACCTGGGCATTTACTACTCCAATTTGGGGCAGACTACCCGCGCCATTGATTACCACAAGCAAGCGCTAATCATTGCCCGTGAGGTTGAGGATTGGCCTGGAGAGGGGAGACATCTAGGCAACTTAGCCGAAATATTGATCAACGAAGGGCGGTATGCAGAGGCGATTCATCACGCTCAGGAAAGTGTCAAAATTGGAGATAAAATCAGCAACTCAGAGCTCGGCAGCTACAATAACGGTTATCTCGCGCTCGCTCATCTCTACTCCGGTGACTTTCACACCGCCCGTGCTGCCGCCGAAACCGCCCGCCGCTATGACGAGCCACTGAATAACCATTATATCCTGGCGCTGCTGGGCCTGATCGCGCTGCGGCAAGGGGATCGGGCGGCGGCGCAGGAGGCTTTTACGGCGGCAGTAGCGCAAGCGGATGCCATGCTGGGTCACAGCGCCCAAAACTATAACGCCCTGGACAGCAAGGCTCTGGCCCTATGCGGCCTGGCTTTGTGCGAAGGCAGCCAGCATCTGCCCGCCGCTATGGAGGCTTACCGGGCGGCGCAGGCTATCAACCAAGATGCCGGGGTCGTGGGACGGGTGGTCCGTCTGTTCGAGGCGCTGGCGGTGGTGGATAGGGAGGGGGTGCTGGTTGGAGTGAGGGAGGCGGTGAGAGGGGAGGGTAAGTAAGGCGGTGATGCCCCCCCCCCACCCCCACCCCCCGCCGGGGGGGGGGGGTGAGAAGAAACACCCACCCAGG
>CAZUNT010000179.1:0-14799 GCA_964622215.1 uncultured Caldilineaceae bacterium | reverse complement strand
TGACCGTACTCTTGCCCCGAACCCGTTCGTAGGCTTGCTGCATGTCCCGGAGATAGACGGCTAAGATCAAAACTACCCCTGAGATCAACCCGATCACAAGCCAGCGTAGAGCTCTTTTTAACATTTTGTTCTCCTTGAAACTTAGAAAGTTGGCAGGTTGGGATGGTTGCCTTTTATGGCCGCAATCCTATCGCCTAATCCGCATATCAGGCGAAGTCTGACCGAGGGGGCCTGGGCGAAGGTCAAATCCAGGCCGGGCTTGTAGCTACTGACCTCATTATAAAATCAACCGGGAGGAAGTCAATAAAGTACGGTCTCGATTTAGCTGAGCCTACTGCCTCTGCCAGGCTGGCTATAATAAAAATCCCCTGCTTCAAGATTCCACGTATTACCCCAGGGGGATTTCCAAGCGGCTCATCAGGGCGTACAGACCCTCACCCCGCGTCTGGGCCGAGGCGGTGTTGGTTTCCTGGTCCACCACCGTCTCCAACTCCTCCCAGGTTTGGCCATCGTAGAAGTAGATTTTCAGCCAGCCTCTTCAGCCGCCGGCACGTCGCTGCCCAGGTAGGTGATACTGATCGAGGCGGCGCTGATGTCGGGGGCATTGGGCGAGGCCAGCAGAGGGGCGCTGTCAAAACGCTCATCCGGTTCGTAGGCCAGCGCCCGGAGAACGACCTGTTCAACGGCCTCCGATAGGCGCAGATTGAACATGCGCGGGCTGGGGGCTGGTTCGCTTATACTTTATCACGCCCGCAGCAGCGACTCTAAAATCCAAATCGCCGCGCGTTTGTCGAGTGGTTCATTGTTGTTGCCGCATTTGGGGCTGTAGATGCAACTGGGGCAGCCGTCCTCGCAAGGACACTCTTTGATGGTGGCCAGAGTGGCTTCCCATAAATCAGTAAGTAGGGCAAAGCCCTGCTCGGCTATGCCAACGCCGCCCGGATAGCCGTCGTAGATAAAAATCTGCGGGCGTTCGGTATCGGGATGCAGGGGGGTGGACAAGCCGCCGATGTCCCAACGGTCGCACATGGCAAAGAGGGGCAGCAGGCCGATGGCGGCGTGCTCGACGGCGTGGAGACCGCCCATAAAATCCCAACCACGCCCGCCCAGGTGCCGCGCCCACTCGATGGGCACATCCCACCACAAGGCGCGTGTTTCAAACGTGTTGGCCGGCATGTCCAGGGGAAGCTGGCCCAAGTCGGCCTCGCTGAAGTGGCGCACCTGCCGGTAGCCGATGACCTGCTGCGTCACTCGTACTGCGCCCCAATAAACGGTACAGAGTTTCATCTGCCGGTGGCGGATAGACCGGATGATGGTGATGTCGCTCTGGTCCAGGGGTTGGGTATAATAATCCACGCGGGCCGGCATCAAGGTAGCCTGGCCTTTTTGCAAATCCAATTCCGTGACCAGGTAACTTTCACCCTGATGCATGTAGATGGCTCCAGGGTGGACCCGGCTAAAAGCTGAAGCCTCATCCATCTCTTCCAGCCGTTTAGATTTGCGGCTGCCGTCTACCAGCACCACCGGCTTACCGCCGATGCTGCGGATACTGACCCGCTGAGCCGGATAAGCCGGCCCCCGGTAGTACCACTTGTCATGGTCGGCTTCGTAAGTGACCACCCCTTTTTCTTCCAGGTTGACCATCGCT
Organism: uncultured Caldilineaceae bacterium; assembly: GCA_964622215.1. Lineage (GTDB taxonomy): Bacteria > Chloroflexota > Anaerolineae > 4572-78 > J111 > DSQQ01. Next base: position 13,151 of record CAZUNT010000179.1, on the reverse strand, counting down.
TCGACAAAGCCCCGGCCAAAACATTGCTCATCGGCCGAAGTGAGAGGCTGTTCATAGGCGGCGCAGGGGAGGTGCTGCTCCAGAATGTAAACGTTGCCCGGATCAATCAGGGCGTGCTCGTGAGGGCGGCCAAACAACTGGTCAGGATGGCGCATAAAATATTGGTCAAGAGGATTATCCAATCCTACCAAAATGGCCAGGGAGCCGCTGTTATTACGCCCGGCCCGTCCGGCCTGCTGCCACAGGCTGGCTACTGTGCCGGGGTAGCCAACAGAAACCGTAGCGTCGAGGTCACCCACATCCACGCCCAATTCCAGGGCCGAGGTGGCCGTCACGCCCAGAAGTTGGCCGTTAAAAAGGGCCTGCTCGATCTCGCGACGCTGCTCCGGTAAATAGCCCGCCCGGTAAGAGGCAATACGCTCCTTGAGTTCCGGTTCGGTTCGATCCAACGTCTGCCGGGTATAGCTCAGAATCAACTCGGCCACCACCCGAGCTTTGGTAAAGGTAATGTTACGCACCTGCTGCCGTACCAGCGCGGCAAAAAGGTTAGCCGCTTCGCCGTTGGGGCTGCGGCGGGCCGTTTTTTTGGGGTCAATAAAGGGCGGATTCCACAACGCGAATTGTTTGGGCGCTTGCGGGGAGCCGTCTTCATCAACCACTACCGGCTGGCGGCCCGTCAGCCGCTCGATGTGCTCGCCCGGGTTGGCGATGGTGGCTGAGCAGCAGATGAATTGGGGCCGGCTGCCGTGAAGCTCACACAGCCGGACCAATCGCCGGAGAACGGCGGCCACATGGCTGCCAAAAACACCCCGGTAAATATGGGCCTCATCCACCACCACAAAACGCAGATTTTTCAAAAAGTGGCTCCACAAGTTGTGATTGGGTAGGATGCCGACATGCAGCATGTCGGGGTTGGTCAGAATGATATTGGCTTCGCGGCGCAGACGGGTGCGGCTGTTCTGCGGGGTATCGCCGTCATAAGCGCCAAAACGCAGGGTAAAGGAGGGAAAGCCGTTTTTGGAGGGTGGGACAACGGTTTTGAGATGGCCGGCAAGTTCGGCCAGGGCGCGCAGTTGGTCTTGAGCCAGGGCTTTGGTGGGAAAAAGATAAAGCGCTCGCGCTTCCGAGTTCAACAAGACGGCTTCTAAGACCGGCAAATTATAACAGAGAGTTTTGCCGCTGGCTGTTCCGGTCGCTACCACCACGTCCTGTCCGGTCCGAATGGTGTTAATCGCCTGGGCCTGATGCTGGTAGAGCCGGGCGGTGCCGCTGGCTTTGATGGCTTCGACCAGGGGGCGCAGCAGGGGCCGTTCCAGGGAATCATAACGTACTCCCCGCGCCGAAATTCGCTCGACGTGGACGAGCTGGTTCTGATAAAAGCTCTGCTCCTTTAAATAACTGAGGAAAGCTGATGGGTTCACAATCGTAAATCTGGCGGCTGAGATGGCAACAATTCTAAATATATGTTCCTACCACCTTGCTATTTTACCATGTCCTGATAAAAAGATGAAGGATTTTTTTGTTATCGTTGGATTTTGACAGGTATAGAACTTCGTCTTGCAAAAGTGCCTCAACTCAGGTATTATTGTTATGGTAATACGGTAGGTGACAATAAGGCTATTGTACCTAAACCAATCATTCCTGTATCATATTAAAATATTAAAATAAATTTTAGATAATCACTCGAGTCTCTTATGTCACCAATTGTGCTTGTTTTGATACTTGTATTCTTAGTCCTGTTTATTTTGGCATTGCTTGGGGGACTGTTTTGGTTCCGGCGACGTTCGGCCAAACCTAAAGCCGCCCCCAAGAAGCTGGAAAAAAAGCAGGTTGTCACAAACTCGGTTACCGCCAGTAAGGTTGAGGCTGACGCCTCCCCCGCGCCTCCGGCAACTGCTCCGGTTGCTCCTGCCACCCCGTCAAAAACTTCCCCTGCGCCGGCATCGCCCAGCCGTAATATACGCGACGAAACCACCGGTGAGGACAAAATTCGTATTTTGATCGTGGATGATAATGTTGATACCCGTGAAAATGTGAGCCGCTTGCTCTATTTTGAAAAAGATATGGTTGTGATTGGGCAGGCGGTCAACGGGCGGCAGGGCCTTGAAATGGCCGCGAAACACAAGCCCCATATCGTGTTGATGGATATTAATATGCCCGATATGGATGGGATTACGGCTACTCGGGAGATGTCGGTAGCAACTCCGTTTAGTCAGGTTATCATTATGTCGGTCCAAGCCGAGCAGCATTACATGAAGCAGGCCATGGCGGCCGGAGCCAGGGATTTCCAGCCCAAGCCCTTTACGGCTGAGGAATTGGTGAGTTGTATTCGCCGGGTCTATCGGATTGGCTTGCCGGTCTATCGCCAACTGGAAGTAGCCGAACAGTCTCAGGCCCACCAGGCGGGCCAACCGAAGGTAGAGACAGCCCAACGGGAAGGCTCTCCGGTTATCGCCGTTTATAGCCCTAAAGGCGGTATCGGCACCTCGACGATTGCCATTAATTTAGCTGTGGCTTTACAACAGGAGTATGGGGACGCCGTTCTTATGGATGCAGACCTGCAATTTGGCGATGTGTTAGTTCATCTTAACACCAAGGCCACTCGCACGGCCAGTGATTTGGTCCACGACGGCCAGCTTGATGCTGAATTAGTGCCTGAAATCGTCCTGGCCCATAATTCGGGTTTAAAGTTGCTCCTGGGACCTACTCAGCCAGAATTGGCCGATTCGATTACGGCGGAGATGGTGGGTGAAATTATTCAGAATCTGAAAAAGCACTTCAAAGTAGTAGTGGTTGATACTTCGAGTCACCTTAGCGATAAGACTCTGGTGGTACTGGATAATGCCGATTACATCCTTGTGGTTACTACACCGGAATTACCGGCCATTAAAAATACTAAACTGTTTCTTGAGTTAACCGAACAGCTTGAATTTCCGTCTGATAAATTGGGGGTGGTAATGAATCGCTCCACTTTACCCGGTGGTATTCCGCCAGAAAAGATCGAGAAGGCGCTAAAATTGCAGCAGAGTTATCACATCCCCTATGACCCCAAGATGCACGCGGCTACAGTCAGGGGTACAGCGATCAATCAACAAGACGCTACGGCTCCTTCTGCCCAGGCAATTAGCTATATCGCACGTGACCTGTGGCAAAAATTGGTGGAAAGTAAAGCCGCGCCAGTGACGGAGATGGCTCAATAGTAAAAACCCCCGTTTTCAAATTAACCTCTTTTGTCAAACCCTATTGGAAGCGCGCTTTGATGGCGTTGGTTTTGCTGACCACGCTGGTATTTATGGATCTTTCTATTCCTCGTTTGATCCAGAGGATCATCGATCAAGGTATCGAACAGCAAAACCAACAGGTAGTCATTCAGACCGGGCTGTTGATGCTCGGAATCTCCGTGTTGAGCACCTTTATCGCCATTGGCAACAATATTTTGTCTGTACAAGTTGGCGAGAGCGTGGCCCGTGACCTGCGAGAGGCGCTTTTTCTTAAGATTCAGACCTTTTCGTTTGGTAATCTGGATCGGCTGAGAACCGGGCAATTGCTGGTGCGTCTCACCAGTGATACCAGCACCGTTCAGCGCCTGGTGCAGATATCTTTACGTATCGGCACCCGCGCCCCGCTGTTGATGCTAGGCAGTCTGATCCTGATGATTAATACCAGCCAAAGCCTGGCGCTGACCATGCTGCCGCTTCTGCTGGTGACATCGGCGATCATTGTTTTCTTTGTGCTCAAGATGGAACCCCTCTTTCGCTTGGTGCAGCAAAAACTGGACAAGCTCAACACCGTTTTACAGGAAAATATAGCCGGAGTGCGGTTGGTTAAGGCCTTCGTCCGCGCCGATTTCGAGGGCAAACGCTTTGAGATCGTTAATGATGCTTTTACCGATCACTCGATTCAAGTGATGCGGTTTATGGTCACCATGTCGCCGATATTGACCATATGTGTGAATATCGGCATGGTCATTGTCATCTGGGCCGGTGGGCTGGAGGCCATCCGGAGCAACCTGACGGTTGGGCAGATTGTGGCCTTCACCAACTATCTGCTCACGACGATGACACCGTTGACCATGATGGCGATGCTGGCGAATGTCTGGGCTAACGGAATGGCTTCGGCTAAACGTATCGATGAGGTGCTGGAGACAGTGCCGGAGGTCCAGGATAGGCCGGAGGCGCAGCCTATCCCCGCCACTGCGCCGGGCCGGATCGTCTTTGAAAATGTAGCCTTTCACTATAACGGTCATAGCGATGAATCCGTTTTGGAGGGCATCGATCTGGTAGCTGAACCGGGGCAAACGGTCGCTATCCTGGGCGCAACCGGCGCCGGCAAGTCCACCCTGGTTAACCTGGTTCCCCGCTTTTACGATGTCTCAGCCGGGCGGATCCTGGTCGATGGGTTAGATATTCGGCAGGTGCAGCAGGACTCCCTGCTAGCGCAGATTGCCGTCGTGCCCCAGGAAACGGTGCTTTTCTCCGGGAGCGTACGCGACAACATCCGCTATGGCGCACCCGAAGCCAGTGACGAGGAGGTGATGGCAACGGCCCAAGCCGCTCAGGCTCACGACTTTATCCTCGCTTTGCCAAATGGGTATGAGACTCATGTCGAGGAGCGTGGGGTAAATCTGTCGGGCGGCCAAAAACAACGCATCGCTATCGCCCGGGCGCTGCTGACCCGGCCCAAGATTTTGATCCTCGACGACAGCACCAGTTCGGTCGACGTGGAAACCGAAATCAAAATCCAGGAGGCTCTAGAAGCGCAAAACCGGCATACCAGCCCTTCGACTTCGCTCAGGATCAGCCCTTCGGCTCCGCTCAGGACAAGCCTGGTGGTGGCGCAGCGGATCAGCACTGTCTTGAAAGCTGACAAAATTATTGTCCTTGATAAGGGCCGGATTGCCGCCGAGGGGACTCATCAGGAATTGATGCAATCCAGCTCGATTTACCAGGAAATTTACGAATCGCAACTGGGCAATGGGCTTCCGCTCCAAGAAGCTGAGGGGGACAACCTGGAGAAGGAAAGCGTATGAGCTACCACTCTACCGGCCATGGCCCCGGCGATGTTCGTACGACTATGCAGCCCCGGCGACCGGCGGCAGTCGGCAAGATTGAGAAAGCCCGGGATCCTCGCTATGCCGTAGTCCGGCTGCTGCCCTATCTCAACCCCTTCAGGGCCGGTTTGGTCATAGTGTTCGGGTGCGTCCTGATTTATACTGTCTTGGGTTTGATTGGACCCTACCTGATGGGCGTCGCCATTGATCGGTTCATCGCGGCCAAACAGGCCGCCGGGTTGGCCCACATCGCCCTCTGGATGCTGGCCGTCTACCTGTTGAATAATTTGTTCCAGGCCATTGCCGGTTGGATCATGGCCTCCATTTCCCAGGGGGCGCTGAAACAGTTACGCACCGACTTGTTCGTGCATTTGCAGACCCTGCCGCTCAGTTTCTTCGATCACCACCCGGCCGGCGAGTTGATGAGCCGCCTGACCAACGACATTGACGCCGTTAACCAGGCTGTCTCGCAAAATGTCACTACTCTACTGGCCAGCGTTCTGTCAATGGTGGGGATTCTGGCAACCATGTTCATCCTCGATAAATGGCTGGCCCTGGCTGCAGTTCTGGTAGTGCCAATTATGTTCTGGTTCACCGAGTTCGTCGCCCGGTACACCCGGCGAGGGTTCCGGAACCTACAAAAGCAACTGGGCGAACTCAACGGGGTGATGGAAGAGGCTATCAGCGGCCAAAAAGTGGTCAAGGCTTTCCGGCGGAACGAGTCGGTAATAGCCGCCTTCCGCCGGCATAACCAGGAGGTTTTTCGGGCCGGCGTATCGGCCAACAGTTATGCGCTGCTGTTGATGCCGCTGACGAGCGTGCTGGGTAACTTTTTTGTTATCGTGCTGGCCGGTTTGGGCGGCTGGCTGGCCTTACAAGGACTGGTCAGTGTGGGCATCATTGCTACTTTTATCATCTACGGCCAGAATTTTATTCAGCCCTTGCGCCAGTTGGCTAACATGTACAACGCTATTCAGGCCGCCCTGGCCGGATCTGAGCGGATATTCGAGATTATCGATACCCCCGCCGAAGTAGACGATGCCCCAGATATAACGCCGTTAGCTCCGATTCAAGGCCGGGTTCGCTTTGAACACGTCAATTTCGAATACCAGCCCGGTACACCCATCATCAAGAACATGAGCCTGGCTGCCAAAGCTGGAGAAACCGTCGCCCTGGTCGGGCCGACCGGGGCGGGGAAAACAACCCTCATCAACCTGCTGACCTGCTTCTATGAGATCAATGAGGGCAGGATCATGATTGACGATAGGGATATTCGCACGATCAAAAAAGCCGATTTGCGCCGCCGCCTGGGGTTGGTACTGCAAGACACCTTCCTATTTTCCGACACGGTTATGGAAAACATCCGGTTCGGGCGGTTAGAGGCCACCGACGAAGAATGTATCCAGGCGGCCAGGCTGGCCGACGCCGACCATTTCATCCGGCAACTGCCGCAGGGCTACCAGACATTTCTATCGGAACGGGCCAGCAATCTCAGCCAGGGCCAGCGGCAGCTCCTGGCCATTGCCCGGGCTATCCTGGCCAATCCGGGTATCCTGATTCTGGATGAGGCGACCAGCAGCATCGATACCCGCACCGAAAGCCGTATCCAGGAGTCTTTGCTGCGGTTGATGAAGGGGCGGACCAGCTTTGTGATCGCCCACCGTCTGAGCACCATCCGCAATGCCGACCAGGTATTGGTCATCAATAATGGGGAGATTATCGAACAAGGAACGCACCAGGAACTGCTGAACCGGCGAGGTTTTTACCATCATTTGTATGTGAGCCAGTTCAAGGGGCAAGCGATATAGATTTCTCCAAATCTTCCGGCCGGTCAAAATCCAACAAGATGCCGGCCTCGGGCACACTGACCCGCTCGGCTTGGTCCCGGTAGGCTAGCAGCAGCGGCTTGCCGCCGGTATCTCCGCTGATTTGGTACAGTTCAGGAAACAAGCGGCGATCAAACAGCACCGGGTTGCCGCGCCGGCCCGCAAACTCCGGCCAAACCAGCGGGGCGAGAGTTTCTCGGTGGCGCTGGATGAGCCGGTTGATGATCTCCGGAGTAACGCCGGGCAGGTCAACCAGTAAAAAAAGAGCGCAACCAATATGGGCAGGCAGCGCTGCCAGGCCCGCCCGCATCGAGGTACTCTGCCCCTCGGCCCAACTTTCATTGACGATAATTTGGACCGGACGATCCCCCAACGCCGCCCGGCAGCGTTCGATCTCGGCTCCCAGTACCACAATGACCGGCCCGGCCGACGAAGCCAGGGCGACATCGGCGACGTGTTCGATAAAGGTTTTGTCCTTCCAGTGGGCCAACTGTTTGGGCGAACCGAAGCGAGTCGAGCCACCGGCGGCTAAAATTACCGCTGCCGCCCGGCTGTGAACTTCGGCAATCGGCCTTTCCCCATTCCTCGCAGCGCCAACCATCACCGCTTCTACCCGCTCACACTTCAGGAGGGCGACGGCCAGGTCACGAGCTACTTCCAGGGTGTTGGCGCTATTTTTTCCATCCTCCAATCCCCCAACCTGTCCATCCACCTTATTCAACAGCGGCACAACTCGCGCCTGGCCGGGGATATTTTTCAGCCCACCTTGAGGGTGACATAACACCGAGGCAATCGTTTCAACCGTCACCGGCCGGCCCAAAGCAGTGCCGCTGAGTTGGCTGATCAGACCCGCTCGGTGAACGAAAGTATCGGTCAGGGGCCGTCCTAATATGTCAAGGCCGACAGTCGGGATAACCAGGCTGGTACAACTGGGAATAACCGGTTCGTGAGCCGCCGGAGCTTTGAAGGGGCGCATGCGAGAGCCATCGGCCTCGACGATGATGACCTCAAAGTGGCCGGTGGCGGCTAATTCGTCGATGAGTGACGGAGTGATTCCAAAGGCTTTGCCACTGGCGGCGTCGGCCTGGCCGATGAGCAAAACCTGTCCGTGTACGGCAATAGCTGCGTCCAGTTGAGGCAGAAGGTCGTCAATGGTTTGCTGTCCCGGGTTGAAGGCGACGTGAATAGGGGAGTGTTTGATCTGCGCGGCGAAGATGCGGGTGGTGGTGGTGGTTAACACGCGCCTCGTAGCGGTCAATTCGTTAGCCAGTTGGAACATGGCTGTTGTTTTGCCACCCCCACCGGTGAGAGCAACGATATCACCAGGGGTAATGCGTAAGGCATGAGAAAGTTTCATATTCGGTTATGTTGATTAATGTGTTAGTTTAATACCCACACTGTTGAGCGCCATGACCAGCCCGCTCTGCAAATCGCTCAAGGTGGTAACGTTGCTCCAATTAATGCCTATATCAACAACGGCTTCGGCTACGGCCTCCGACATCCCGGTGATGATGGTGCGCGCCCCTTTAAGCCGGGCCGCCTCGATGGTTTTGTTCAGGGAGTTGGCTACGCCGCTGTCTACCAACGGCACGCCGGTGATATCTATAATCACAATCTTGGCTCGATAGTGGCTGATGCCGGACAGCAGAGTCCGGGTGATCTCTCCGGCCCGCATTGTGTCGATGCTGCCGACAAGGGGCATAACAATGATGCCGTCCATCACTGGAATGATGGGGGTAGAAAGTTCCTTGAGCGCGTGTTGTTGAGCCTCGATAATCTCTTGTTGTAGATACGCCCGTTCAACCTCGGCCTGCTTGCGCTCGGTAATGTCGCGGATGACTTCAATCGCGCCGGCGATGTTGCCTTTGGAATCGCGGAGGGCCGCAGCCGTAGCGTAAAGATACCTTGCCTCTCCCTTGAGATAAGGAGCATAGGCTTCTGCACTCAGCACCGCGCCTTGCCGTTGAATATGAGCATATCTCTGCCCGAACTCTTCATCATCGGGCAGAAACACCAGGTCAACCAAAATCGGCCGGCGTTCCCGGTAGAATGGCAGGGCGTATTCGTAGTTGCCCTGGCCCAACATCTCTTCGGCTTTGACCCCGGTCATTTCCTCGATGGCTCGATTCCAGGCGACGGCCCGGCCCTCCCGGTCGATCACCAACGTCGCATCCGGTAAAAAGTTGATAATATCGGCCAACCTCTGCTCCGATTCGGAGATGATTTCCTCGGTTTGCTTACGCTCGGTGATGTCACTGGCGATGCCCAGAAAGCCGGTGATGTTACCCTCGGCATCACGTAGGGCGGTTACGGATAACAAGATCGGGCAACGGCTGCCATCTTTGCGAATATAGGTCCATTCGTATTCATTAGGCAGGTTCTGGCGGGATCTGGCCACGAATACTTCAAACCCCGGTGCAATGGAAATCCCTAATTCCTCCGAGAAAATCCCGGCTCGTGCGACCACCTCACTCATATCATGGAAAATGGCCGCAGATTCTTTGCCTACCACTTCTTGGGCGCTGTATCCTAACATCCGTTCGGCGGCCGGGTTGAAAGTCTGAATGATACCGGCCGGCGTAGTCGAGATAATCGCGTAGCTGGCACTGTCCAGGATAGCTTGCTGAAACTCGGTTATTTCACGGAGATTCTTTTCGGCTTTCTTGCGTTCACTAATGTCGCGAATAGTTACTACGAGGCCGGTGGGTTCTCCTTGAGGGTTACCTAAGGGGAAAATCATGGTACTAGCGTCGAAAATGACGCCGTCCTTACGCTTCTGCCGTACCTCCCCCCGCCAACCGCCGGCCAACGCCTGGGGCATAACCGTCTCGGCCAGGATAGGCAGGTCCTCTTCAGGCCAAAAATTGGCGCCGGGCTGTCCAACCATCTCTTGCCGGTCGTAATCACACTTAAACAGGGCATGAGCGGCCCGGTTGGCATAGGTGAGTTGAGCCTGGAGATCGGCCAGCACAATCGCCTCCAAGGAGTAATCGGCCATCGTCTTGAAGACAGCCGCCTGGTTGAGCGCGGCCTCCAATTCAATAACTTGTTGTTCAAGTTCCTGTTGGGTTGCCATAGGGGAACCTCCTTTCACTCCACTGGCCCAAGTATAAAACTTTTCCCGGAGAGCGTCAAGGAGTTTGTGAAAGACTCCCCAAAATCGCCTCCACCACCCCCCCGCCAATAGCCAGCGACTTATCGCTGATGGTGAAGCAGTGGCTAACTTCCCCCCGCGGGTCGACATCACCGATTTTGAAGCCGGGGGTGACGGGGACATGGGGGTGGACCAACCCGCGCAGGACCCCGACGAAAGGGGCGTGAATTTCTTGATCAGCGACGGTGGCGATTAGTTGCCCAGCCTCCAGCTTGTCGCCGATGCGGGCATGAGGGGTAACGTGTCCGGCAGCCGGGGCACGGAGGACCCGGTCACCGGTACGCCCATGCATCTGACCAGGGGTGCGGGTGTCCGGTTCGGCCTGGCCGTTGCCCAGGGGACCGCCACCTGGATAGATCACCCGCCCCAACCAGTGACCGCGATTGGTTTCGATGACGGCGTGGCAATCCTGCCCGGCGATAAAGCCCGGTCCCAGGGCTATCACCAACGGCGCATCGTGGATTGAAGTTCCGGTGTTGGTTTTGGCTATGATTGCATCAATGACAACTCGGAGTTTAAGTAGTGACACGGCGGCCGCCTGCGGATCAACCAAAACCGGAATGAGGCCGGTGTAGGCCAGAGTTTGGGCTTCCTGGGGCGTCTCTACCCGGCGGGCCAGGACGCCTTCGATGGTGGTTTCGCCGCTATAAATTGCCTCGCCAAAACTGACCGTCCGGCGTACGAAAGACGGGGCCGGTAATTCGGTCATAATCACAGGAAAACCGCACCGCTTGAGGCGATAGGCCGTCCCACTGGCCAAGTCCCCTGCGCCTTTGACCAAGACTAAAATATCGCTAAAAAGAGGGTTAAAGCTCATGTTAAGTTCTTTTCCCTTAAAGAGGAACGTGGTATAATTTGGCTGAAAAACTTTGTCGATTGAGGAGGTCAGGGTTTATGCGTGTCATGAATTTTGTTGCTGGCTTTTTGGGTGGCGTTATCATCGGGGCAGTGATTGTCTTGCTGATCACGCCGCAGAGCGGAAGTGATTTGCAAGCGGGGGTGCGGGCCAGGTTTGATGATATTCTGGCCGAAGGACGGCGCGCCGCAGCCGCCCGCCGGGCTGAGTTAGAAGCCCGCTTCGCCAGCCTCAAGGGTGGTTAAACAGTCGCCGACCAGTCAAGGCAGCACCTTTTTAAGGATTTGTTTGTAAATCTGGTCAGCCTGAGCCATATCTTCATCCAAAAATAGATCGGCGCGAGCTTCTCGCGCCTTTTTCATTAAGGCCAGACTGTGGTAAACATCCTCATCGGGCAGCTTGATTTTGCTGGAGATATAGGTTCCGGCCATCAACAGCGGTAAGTAGAGAAATTCGGGATCGATCGGCTGTCCGGTTTCGATATTATCGGTGATAAAACCGGCGACGGCCTGGCGTTCGTTGAGCGGCCACAGTTGGCGGCCCACCGCCTGGGCTACCAGCCCAAAACTTAAGGCAATAGTCAGTTTGAGCAGATGAGCATAGCCTACGGAGCGAATAATCTCCAGGGCGTCGGTTGTATTCGCTTCGGCTTCAAAAGCACGCTCCCACATCGGCGCCAGCAGACCGAGGTAGTAATCCGGCTGGTTGAGAAAATATTGGCAGCAGTAAGTTAGAATTTTAGCCAGGGTAATGGCCTCGCCAATGCGCAGCGGTAAACCGGCGTCGGCAAATCTATCAACACTTTCGGCGTATAGGGTGGTGAATAAGGCTTCAGTTGTCAATTCGTTGGTAAATTTGACCCGGCGCGAGTTGATTTCCTGGATGGCCTGGTTGAAAAATTGAGCGTTTTCTTCGGTCCAGATGGTTTGGTAGGTGTGGTTTAACTTGGGCGCTCGTTCCGGGGGGGCGGGCGCTCCTTCTATTTTTAAAGAAAAAGTTGCTTTCTTGACGGGTTTAGCGGTGAACGTGGCCCCCAGGGTGCTGACTAGATTAAGCCCAACGGGACTATCGATGAGGGTGGCCTCCAGCTTACTCTGTGCTTGGGCCGGGCGAAGTCGCTGGCTTTGACTCTCCCCGACGACTTTAGGCTCAATGGTAAAGCTATGTTGGCCCGCTTTGGTTTGGTCGGTGGCGGTCACCGGCCAGATAAGCAGGCCCGCTTCGGCCCGGGCCAGTTTGAGTTGCAGCGCCGGTTCGTTGACCTGGAGCATAGGACGCCCGCCGCCGAAAAGCCCGCCGGTTTGGGGCGATTCCGCTTTTAGGGTGACCGTTATCGGCGTATTTACGGTGTTTTGCACAAATAGATACAGGTTGCTGACCTGCTCCGGGGCAATGGTTGGGGTATCGAAGTAACCCACGTATTGCAGCCCGGCTGTTTCAAAACGCTCCGGGTTGTCCACATATTCGCCAATCACATCAGGGTAAGAAACGGCCATAACTGTCTCCTGGTTAGAAACCCGGCTTGGCTAAAAGCCGGGTTTCTTAACATTAGACTTGTCATAAGAGATGTATCTTTATCAAAGCATATCACTCCCCCCCGGTTTTGTCAATCAAATCAATAATTCTCCAGCCATTCTCGTTGGCGCGAGGCGACTATAAGTTGCAATAGGTTAATTACATAGTGCGCGGTCAACGGCAGCAACAGCTCACCTGATTGGATGAAAAGAACGGAGAAAAGAATATTGATTGCCCCGGCGACGAGTATGCCCAACAAACCTTGCGGTTGGTGCATAAAGCCAAAGATGACCGAGGTGACAATCACCAAAATGGTTGAGGGCGCCAGCGAGCTAAACACACCCAACCAGAGAGTCCGAAAGAGTAACTCCTCCATGGTTACGGCGGCTAACATGGCCACCGCAATCAAAACCCACTCGCTCCGGCGGTGAGGCAAAATATTACGGATAACCAGGGGGGAATAGATTTGCCGGCCAAAGCGCTTGATAGCCCAGAGAGTCAAGCCATTGATCACAACCTGGGCGACCATGCCGATAACCAGTCCCCAACCTATTGTGCGGAGCGGTTGGGTGCTGACCAGGCCCAATGGGGCGGCAGGTAAACCACTGAGCCAGGCCAACAAGAGGCAAATGCCAATCAAAACCAGACGACCGGCAAACTCAAACGGCGAGAGCAGCAAGTTGAACGTTGGCTGAAATTCTTGAAGCAGAATATGACTGCGATAGGTTAACCAGGCCAGCAAGAGGGTTA
>CAZUNT010000178.1:0-15008 GCA_964622215.1 uncultured Caldilineaceae bacterium | reverse complement strand
TCATCGAAGAAACCGGCGCGGAGGTTCAAGCTACCCTGACCGATTTTGGCCTGGTGAGAGCCTTGGCCGAGGGCAGCAGCCTAACCTCGCTGGGCACGGTCATCGGTTCGCCGGAGTATATGGCCCCGGAGCAGGCCGATCCCAACCGGGCTACCGAGGTGGGCCAGGCCGCCGACCGTTACGCTTTGGGCATTGTAGCTTATGAGATGTTGACCGGGCGAGTGCCCTTCCCCGGCAATACTCCCTCGACTCTCTATGCTCACGAACACAAGCCGCCGCCTGCCCCCCGCGGTCTGCGGTCTGACCTGCCGGAAGCGGTCGAGTCCGTCCTGCTGAAGATGCTGGCCAAAGCCCCCGCCGAGCGTTACCCCAGCGCCGGGGCCTTTGTGGCCGCTTTACGGCAAGCTTGCCCGGCAGAAACTCACCGCCGTCCCCCCCAACCCGTCCCGGCCGCCAACCTCAAATGGGTTTGGGGAGCGGCAGCGGGGCTGCTGGTATTAGCCTGCCTGGTGGGGTGGGGCTTACGCGAGGTGGGTGGATTTTTGTTCTCAAGCTCTACGCCAACCTTGCCCATTGAGATAACCGAAACTATAACCGCAATAGCGGCTTCCTCAACCCCGGCCACTACCCCACCGAACCCCACCGCTACCCCAGAGCCACCAACCCCTACCCCCCCGCCCGCTTTAGGGATTGGCTCTACCCGCATCCGTGAAGCTGATGGCATGGCTATGGTCTATGTCCCGGCCGGTAGTTTTACCATGGGCAGCGATAACGGCGCAGATGACGAAAAACCGCCCCACCAGGTTACCCTCGACGCCTTTTGGCTCGACCAAACCGAAGTAACCAACGCCCAGTATAACCGCTGCATGACAGCCGGTAAATGCCAGGCTTCCTACTTTGCCAATGACTCCCAATGGAACGGAGCCGACTACCCGGTGGTGGGCGTTGACTGGGAGGATGCGACCAATTACTGCCATTGGATTGGCGGCCGCCTGCCGACCGAAGCTGAGTGGGAATACACCGCCCGCGGCCCGGAGAACCGGGTTTATCCCTGGGGTAATACGTTTGATCCGGCTAAAGCCAATGCTTCCGGTAAAAGTGATGGCTTTGAAGACACCGCGCCGGTAGGCAGCTACCCGGCCGGGGCCAGTTGGGTGGGCGCCCAGGATATGGCTGGCAACGTTTGGGAGTGGGTGGGCGATTGGTATGGCGACTACCCGGCTGAGGCCCAAAATAATCCGACCGGGCCGGCCACCGGGGCGTTTCGGGTGCTGCGCGGGGGCAGTTGGCGCAATGATGAAGTCGACGTCCGCGCCGCCAACCGCTACTACTTCCAGCCTGTTATTCGGGGCAGCAGTGTTGGGTTTCGGTGTGAGGTGCCCCCAGGCGAAACGAATGGCGAATAAGCGAATAGACGAATGGCGGGTTTTATTTGACCGGAGTACAGTGAGCTTGCAGCCATGCAGTCAGTTCAGCTATCTCCGGTCGATTGGTGGCTACGGCCAGGGTAAAGGCTTCCATCTCTGGGTTGGCACGGTCAGGTAGTGGGTCACTGTGCCAGGGCTACCAGGGTTGGGCGATATTGCTCAATAAAATCCGAGACTTGCCGGGCAAATGCTTCATCCACCTCTGGCAGGGAAAGCGCCGCCGGGGTAATAATAATTTGACTGCGCGCCGGATTGAGCGTGACCGACAATTCAGAGTCCGGCGTGACCCCCAGAATTTCTAGACTCTCCGGCGGCAATAAAATTGCCAACCCGTGTTCGGTTTTGACCAGTTTGCTGACCATAACGCACCTTTAACGAAGGATTTCTACCAACAAGTATACTGATAACGTCGCTAAAAACAAAGTGATGGAGCTATGACGCTTATTTTTTGCCCAAACTGTGACATCTACCTGCCGCCGGAGGTGACCGCCTGCCCCGCCTGTGGCTGGGCGCGACCCACTGCTGCGCCTGTTCCGGCGGCCTGGGTGGTTGAGTTGGGCCAGAGTCCCGCCGGATCGCCGCGCCGGTTAGTCGACCACCTGCTCTTACCCACCCACGACTCCGGTCAGCCGCCCCAAAATGCCGCCCTGTACCGCCTGCGCCTGGCCGACGGGCAGCCGGCAGACTCGCCAGGTCGTTTGGAGGTCCTCATTAGCGGCCTCCAGACCTGCCAGGTCTCCAAGACCTGGCAGGTCTCTGCGCTGCTCACCACCTACAGCGCCGACCCGACCGCCGCTGCCGGCAGCTTGCTGGCCCTCGACGCCGCCGGGCAAGAGGCCTGGCGCTGGCAGCCGGGGGTGCAGGCCGTGTCCGCCCCGGCCCTGGCCGATGAGACGGCCTGGGTGACCACCAACACCGGCCTGCTGATCGGCCTGGATTTGGCGACCGGGGCAGAACAAACCCGAATTTCACTCGGTCTAACCCCGGCCCTGGCGGCCCCCCTGGTGGCTGAGGGCGTGGCTTACCTTCCCACTCGCGGTCCGCGCCTGCCGGCAGTGGGGTTGGACGGCCAACGGCGCTGGCAGTTTGAAACTGTATCCTCATCCGGCTGGTTTGACCGGACGCCGCTCCTGGCCAGGGAGCGGCTCTATGTGATGGCTAACCTGGTCGGCCTTATCATTGCCCTGGAACGAGACACCGGCCGGGTCATTTGGCAGGTAGAACTTGGCCCACAGGTGGGCAAGCGGCTCACGCCCCCGGTGACTGATGGAACACGGCTCTACGCCGGCGCGGGTGACGGCCTGCACGCCTTTAACCTGGCCGATGGCCGGCAAGTATGGCATTTTCCCACAGAGCGCCGGATCGAGGCCGCGCCGGTGGTGTCGGGTGAGGTAGTCTATGCCGCCGGTCACGATCACTGCCTGTACGCGCTTGAAGCGGCCACCGGCCGGGAACTGTGGCGTTATCTGGCGGCTGCCCGGATTGAGGTCGCCCCGCTGCTACTAGATGAACCGCCGCTGGTCGTCATCGCCGACCGGAAAGGGCAGGTGACCGCCGTGGGGCGGCCCCTTCGACCGGAAGAGCATCAGGCCGC
This sequence comes from uncultured Caldilineaceae bacterium, assembly GCA_964622215.1. Classification (GTDB taxonomy): domain Bacteria; phylum Chloroflexota; class Anaerolineae; order 4572-78; family J111; genus DSQQ01. The sequence goes on along the minus strand of CAZUNT010000178.1, from coordinate 11,987 downwards.
CGGGCGCTGGCTCACTGCCGCTGAGGGCTACGCCGCCCGAGGCGAGTTGGCCCGCGCCGCGGAGATATTGCAGGACCAGGCCGAACCTTTCAAAGCGGCCCAATTGTGGCAGGCTGCGGGGAAATTAGACCAGGCCGCTGCCCAGTATGAGCAGGCCGGGCGTTGGGCCGCTGCCGCCGCGTTATGGGGTCAACTGGAGCAGCCTCTGCGCCAGGCCGAGGCGTTGACCCGGCACGCACCCTCACCGGCCGAGGCCGAAACGCAAGCCCAGGTTTGGGACAAGGCAGCCGCTCTGTTCCAGGCCGAGGGTCAGGCTGAACAAGCCGCTGCCTGCCAACGTGAGGCGGCTCGCTGCCGGCGCCAACCCTTGTTGGTCATCGAAATCCAGGCCATAGATGGGCTGGTGCAGCAAACCTATGCCCGGGTCAGCTTTACGGTCCACAATCAGGGTTTTGGGCCGGCCCAGCAGCTTATCATCCGGGTAACTAACAAAGAGATGTTCGCCGGCCCGTTAGCCGAAACCCGCCAGCTTAAAACCCTGCGGGTCGGGCAGGCCAGCCGGGAAGAATTGAGTGTCAAACCATTGGAAGTGGGGCACGTCCCGCTGCAATTTAACCTGAGCTACCGGGATCAACACGGCCAGGTACATAGCCAGGACTACCCGCCGCTCTACCTGATCGTGGCCCGAGTGGAGGCGGAGCGCAGCCCTGGACCGGTTTATCACATCTACACCGGCGGCGGGACCTATGTCGAGGGTAATGTGACCACCGGTGGGGGCGAATTTGTCGGCCGAGATTGGGTAGAGCAAGGAACGTGAAGGGGGATGAGTCTCAATGACGACTAACGATCCTGTGATAATTCATCTTTTATACGCTCGATCAAGTGAACCACTGAAGCACTGACTGAATGAAGATGAAATCACCTTTTGGCATCACACCCATGCCACAACTACTGTTATTTTGGCGTCAGGATATCAACTTCTTGACAATTTCTAATACCTCCGGAGGGGCTCGAACCCCCAACCCTCAGTTCCCAGTTTCTTATACCCTGCAAACATCCTCGAAGTACTCCGCTCTCGTGGATTGCAATATTGGATTGAGCGACGCACAGATGGTTTGAGACATTTACCTGCTACAAAAGAGGACGCAGCTCGCAAATTTTGCGAAAGTGATAACCATAAATCGCCAGGGTAACAGCCAGGGGGAATAGTTTAGGGCGGTGAATCAGCGTCCACCCTAAAAGCTGCCAATACTCGAACCACTCCTGGCCCAGGATACCCAGGCGATAGATAGAGCGAACAAACGCCAGGGTGTACTCAAGGTCAAGGGGTGCTTTGATGGTAGGCGACTTATACTCGCGCAGGAAGGTTTTGACCCGCTGATAGTAGTGCTGGGGTGAATAGATGTGTTGCAAGATTTGCCTGTACCCCTCCCGTAACGTCTCCAGGTTCATCGTAGGGATGATATTGGTGGTCCCATCCACATTGTCCCCGGACATCAAATTAAGCAGCCGGCTCTCTTGTTTCAGGCGTTCATAAAGCCGGGTGCCGGGTGGCGCTTGCAGCAAACCCACCATCGCGGTGACAATGCCGCTGGTTTGGATAAAATCGATTTGGCGCTGGAAAATGGACGGTGTGTCATGGTCAAAACCGACGATGAACCCGCCCTGCACTTGCAGCCCGGCCCGATGAATCCGTTTCACATCGGCCACCAGGTCGCGATGCTTGTTTTGCTTTTTACTACACTCGGTCAGGCTGGCCTCATCAGGGGTCTCGATCCCGATAAAGACCGCATCGAACCCAGCCTCTACCAGCATCTGCATCAATGGCTCGTCGTCGGCCAGATTGATGGAGGCTTCGGTGTGAAACGGGATCGCTCGCCGCCCTTTCTGCCAGGCAATGAGAGCCGGTAATAACTCAGTTTTTAGCCGCCACTTGTTGCCGATGAAATTATCATCGACAAAGAAAACATGGCCCCGCCAGCCCAGGTCATAGAGACCATCCAACTCAGCTATGATCTGGGGGGCGGTCTTGATCCGGGGCCGGTGACCAAATAGCGCAGTGACATTGCAGAAGTCACAGTTGTAAGGACAGCCCCGGGAATATTGGATACTCATCGAAGCATATCCCCTCAAGTCGGCTAATTCCCATTGAGGCGTGGGGGTCTGGGTAACATCGGCAAAATGGGGGGTAGTATAGATATGTTTGGCACAACCTTGTTTCAGGTCCTCTAAAAAAGGCGGCAGGGTAAGCTCAGCTTCGTTCAACACAAAATGGTCAACCGCTTCAAATTGCTCGTACTCGCTGGCAAAAAGGGGACCCCCGGCCACAATCTTGAGATTTGCTGCTTTACAACGGGCGATGATTTGGCGGGCTGACTCTCTTTGTACCGTCATCGCACTGATAAGGACATAGTCGGCCCAGGCGAGATCGGCCTCGGCGAGCGGGGTCACGTTGACATCCACCAAACGCCTGGACCAGTCGGGGGGCAGCAGCGCGGCTACGGTGAGTAAACCGAGCGGTGGAAAGGCCGCTTTTTTGCGGATAAATTTTAGGGCGTGCTTGAAGCTCCAGAAGGTATCGGGAAACTCAGGGTAGATCAGTAGAACGTTCATTTTCTCTCCAATCGTAGAATCTAACCCGGTCAAGAATTGCTAATGAATTGGCAGGGTTGGGTACATTAACATTGTAGCACTACTACCCGTTCAGGTTTCATCAGCTTTGGCTTGATTCGGACCAATTCTGTCATAATCCCTCATTTACCCGGTTATTTTCGATTTTTAGGGTTTCAAGGGAGATACACGAATAAGACCGCAAAGGTTTTTAAAACTTCTCGGTCTGCCTAAAAATAGGGACGCACCCGAGTGGTGGTTAGCATTTGGCAGATGATCGTCGCTATGATATACTTCACCTAGTTAGAAAGTAAATCCGGATTGTCGTCGCCGCCCGGTCTTATGACTGAGGCGGCGTTTTATTTGCCTGACTTCGAGGCGACCTGGCGGCGGTTCACCTCGGCCAAACCTTAGCCGCATTACTATAGGAGTTTTATGCAATTTAAAGATTTTGACCTCGAACCGCGTTTGCAGCGCAACCTGCACACAATGGAGTTCGAGGCTCCCATGCCCATCCAGAGCGCGGCTATTCCGCCTGCTCTAAAGGGATCCGATATTCTCGGTTCAGCCGAAACCGGCACCGGCAAGACCGCCGCGTTTCTGCTGCCGCTGCTGCAAAAGTTGATCACCTCGCCCCGCTCGCGCCATCCGCGCGCCCTGGTCCTGGTCCCAACCCGCGAACTCGCCTTGCAAGTAGCCGACCAGTCCAAACAGTTAAGTCACGGCCTGCCCCTGCGCATCTGCACCATTTACGGTGGTGTGGGGATTGGCTCCCAGGAACAGGCGCTCAAGCAGGGTGTTGACGTGCTTATCGCCACACCCGGCCGCTTGCTGGATCACGTTACCCGCCGAAATGTTACCTTTACCGAGTTGAAAGTGCTGGTGCTGGACGAGGCGGACCGGATGCTGGATATCGGCTTCTTACCCGACATCCGCCGCATTGTGCAACTGCTGCCGGCCGAACGACAGACAATGCTGTTTTCGGCCACGCTTCAGCCCGTGATGAAGCTGGCCGGCGAAGTGACCCGCCAGCCGGTGCGGGTTGAAGTGGAAAAGACGGTGGCCCCGGAAGCCATCACCCAGGTGTTGTATCCGATCCCGGAACATTTGAAATTTAAGTTATTAGAGCATTTGCTGGCCGATGACAGCCTGGAGAGTGTGCTGGTTTTTGCCCGCACCAAACATCGGGCCGATCGGATTGCGCGCCATTTACAGCACGCCCGGATTTCGGCCGGGGTCATCCACGGCAATCGTTCCCAAAACCAGCGAGTGGCCGCCTTGGAAGCGTTTCGGCACGGACGCACCCGGGTCCTGGTTGCCACCGACATTGCCGCGCGGGGAATTGACGTAGACGGTATTTCGCATGTGGTGAACTACGACGTGCCGATGCAGCCGGAAGATTATGTGCATCGTATTGGCCGTACTGGCCGGGCCCAGGCGATTGGACAAGCCTATACCCTGGTCACACCGCCCGACACCCCAATGATCCAGCGGATTGAAAAGGTGTTGCAGCAACAGCTTAAGCGCCGCAAAGTCGACGGGCTGGATTATAACGCGCCACCCCCACCACCTGCTCAACGTAGCCTGCGCCCGCGTTAGCGTCACAGTCACAACTCTAAGCTAGTTCTTATCTCTTTTTAGAAAACAAAAAGCGTGGGAATTTTTCCCACGCTTTTATTATATGATGGATTTCGTATGGATAGAGCATTGGAGTCAGGGGAGGCCGTTGTAGGGCAAATACTGACAAGGCGATGAGCCAATGCCCTACACCAACATCAGTATTCCGCCGATAGTTTTTTGAGCTCAAATCGAGTATCCTCTAGGAACGTCTATGATACCTCATCGTTCGTTGCCCCAGATCAAAGTATTTATCACCGATGATTCCCTGATTGTTCGGGAACGATTGACGACGATGCTCGTCGAGTTGGCCGGGGTTGAGGTGGTGGGCCAGGCGGAGGACGTGGCGACCGCCATCAGCGCGATTGGGCGGCTCCGACCCGACGTAGTGATTTTAGATATTCGGATGCCGGGCGGCAGCGGGATCGATGTCCTGCGCCAGATCAAGCAGACCAGGCCGGAGCTAATGGTCATTATCCTGACCAACTACCCCTATCCGGGGTATCGGCAACGCTGCTTACAAGCCGGGGCCGACTTCTTTCTGGATAAGTCAGCCGAGTTCGACCAAATCCCGGCCCTGATGGAGCGGCTGAAACAGAGTTCGAGGTCTGACCAGGCCCAGCCGGGTTAAGCAGACCCGCCGCACGACCACCTTGATTACCTCTGACTGGACCACACTTCCACTGCGCTCCTGATTCATTAGGGCGCTGTTGTTCTGTTAAGCTGAGAACCCAAAAGGGGAGATCAGCATTTTTACCTCAAGGAGAGTCAAAATTATGCAAGTAAAACTTTACGTTGGAAATTTAGCGCCCACCACCACCGAGGGAGACCTGCGGACGCTCTTCGCCAAAGCGGGTCAGATTGCCTCGGTGGCGTTGATTAAAGATCGGGCTACCGGCGAGGCTAAAGGGTTTGCCTTTGTCGAAATGTACACCCGGGCTGAGGCCCAAAAGGCGATCAGTATGTTTAACGGGGTCAAAATAGGGGAGCGGGAGTTAAAGGTGAATCTGGCCCGGCCCCGCGAGGACCGCAATAAGGGGTTTAGCCCGGCGCAAAGCCGGAGTTATCGCCGCTAAAGTGGCAGAACTAAGGAGCATGGCCATGCAGTTCAAAGTCGGCGATCGGGTGGTTCACCCGGCTTATGGTATCGGTCATATTGCCAGCATCGAGGAGAAACAGTTTTCCGAGCGAGAGCCGCACCTGTATTATCAAGTCGCTTTGACCAAACGCAGTCTGTGGGTTCCGGTCGAAGCTGAGGAGGCCAGTGGACTGCGCCTGGTCACGGCCAAGAGTGAGCTAGACCAGTATCGGCAGGTGTTACAAAGCCGTCCGACCCTCCTGGATAAAAATCATCACCACCGCCACCTGGACCTGGCCAAACGAATGAAACAAAACTCATTCCAAATTACCTGTGAGGTGGTCCGGGATTTAACTGCGTGGAGCTGGCGCAAGCCCCTCGGTCCAACGGACACGGCCACACTGCAAAAGACCCAGCGGAGTCTCTATCAGGAATGGGCGGCGGCGGCGGGCGTATCTGTAACGGAGGCGACCAAAGAGATTGACGCCTTGCTGCTGGCAACGCAGCACACCTTTATGAAGTGAGATGACCAAACTAACCCGAGAGCAAGTCTTACAAATCATCGCCTCGGCGCGGGTGAGGGGGGAAAAGCCGGAACTATTTGGCGCAGATATCGAAACGACGGAACGCCTGCGCGCCCAATTGGGGGGATCAAAACTGAGTGAAGCGGAACTCCGGCGGGCGAAACTCAGTGGGGCGGAACTTCTCCGCACCGACCTCGCTGGAGTGGACTTGCGCGGGGTAGAATTGATTGGGGCGAACCTGAGCGAGGCGAACCTGAGCCAAGCCAATCTACAGGGGGCCAACCTGTTTATGGCCAACCTGAGCCAGGCTAACCTGACCCGGGCGAACCTGGGTGAAACGAAACTCATCAAAACCAACCTCAGCCAGGCTAACCTGAGCCAAACCGACCTGAGCCAGGCCAACCTGGGGCAGGCCAATCTGAGCCAGGCCAACCTCAAAAAGGCAATTCTGAGACAAGCGAATCTGAGAGGAGCCAACCTGAGAGAGGCGAACCTCAGCCAGACCGATTTCAGCCGAGCCGACCTGAGTGACACGGACCTCAGGCAAGCCGACCTCACCGGGGCAAACCTCAGCGGAGTCAATCTGAGTGGAACCAATCTGAGTGCAACCCGGTATGACCAAGCCACACGATGGCCCGCCAATTTTGATCCTACTCACCTGGGAGCAATACGTGAAGACCGAACCTGATGAGATAAACAAGGATTAGAACAGCCATGGCAAGTTGTCGAGTCTACAATACAAAGGCTCAATTCATCGGTCATACCGAGTTGGAAGGGGGCTACTGTAACCTTTATCAAGGCTGGACAGACTTTGTAGGCCGGGTAGAGGAGGAAGGCGGTTATTACACCGTATACCAGGCTGGGATTCAAACCATAGGCCGGGTCAGGCTGGAAGGCGAAATTTACCGGGTCTACCGGGGCTGGAACTACGCAGTGGGGCAGCTTCGCCGAGAAAGAGGTTACTATCAAGTCTACCGGGGTGAGACCGACTTAATTGGCTCGGTTGAGCTACAAGATACGGTACAGGTTATGCCCCTACTTTTAAGCGGCGGAGCGGCCCTGTTGTTGCTTTTGTAGAGATGACGAGATGAATTTTACCCAATTTCGACAACTGGCCTCACACGGCTGTTCTCCAGCCTCTCTTCGTTTATACCCCCGCCCTTTATGTGCAAAAATATTTGGCCGCGCTGTTAGGAAGGCCCACCCTCACCCAGGGAAAAGTACGGGTACACGCCTGATTAGAGATTATGCAGAAAGACGAACGCCTCTAGCCTTTATATCTTTGTAGAGCTTTGTGAGCTATAATTTAGATGAAGCCTACGAACGATAGGAGGCAAAAATATGGCTGAAAGGCCAGATGAGGACAAATTCGTGACCCTACGTCGGCAAGCCGAAGAAATCCTTCAGGATCAGCCGGCGTATCTGGCCAACCTGTCGGTTGAGGATACCCAAGCATTGATCCACAACCTGCAAATCCAGCGGATTGAACTTGAACTGCAAAATGAAGAGCTGCGCCGCGCTCATTTGGAACCGGTGGAGGCGCGTGACCGGTATGCCGAGTTACAAACCTCTGAGCAACTGGCCCATTCCAGCGAACAATTGCGCGAGCTATCCGCCCGCTTGCAGTCGGTGCGGGAAGAAGAACGCACCCGCATTGCCCGGGCCATTCACGACGAACTCGGCCAGACCTTGACCGGCCTGAAGATGGACGTGGCCTGGCTGCAAAAGCATCTGGACCAACCTCGGCCTATGCTGTTGGCGAAAATGCAGGCCATGTCCCAGTTAATTGATATCACTATTCAAACGGTGCGCCGGATTTCAACCGAGCTGCGACCAGGCCTGCTGGATGACCTGGGGTTGGCCGCAACCATAGAATGGCAGCTCCAGGAGTTTCAAACTCGGACGGGCATTGAGGGCAACCTGATCAGCGCCCCGGAGGAAACTACTTTGGATGCCGAGGGTGCGACGACTGTCTTTCGCATCTTTCAAGAGATTCTGACCAACGTGGTCCGGCACGCCCAGGCCAGCCAGGTTGAAGTGACCCTGGAGGAGACAGATACATTCCTAACCCTCCAGGTGCAGGATAATGGACGAGGGATGACCGAAAGCGAGCTTCACAGCCCCAAATCCATCGGGTTGCTGGGGATGCAGGAACGCGCCCGGCTGCGGGCCGGTGAGGTTCACTTTCAGGGGGCGCCGGGCCGGGGCACGATTGTCACCGTGCGGCTGCCCTTAGCAATTGATAATGGTCAATAGTCAATAGCCAATGATCAATTAGCGATTGTTCTTGGTTGCGGAGGGATCAGATGATAAAAGTCCTCATCGCCGATGATCACCCCATCGTGCGCCAGGGGCTGCGGCAGATTTTGGCGGGAACACCCGATATGGAGGTCGCCGGTGAAGCGGTCAACGGCCAGGAGGCGCTGGACCAGGTTCGGGTCGGGGGCTGGGATATGCTGGTGCTGGATATGACCATGCCTGGCCGCAGCGGCTTCGACATCCTGAAGGAACTGAAACACGAACAGCCTCACCTGCCGGTGTTGGTGCTTAGCATGCACGCCGAAGAGCAGTTCGCGGTGCGGGTGTTAAAAGCCGGGGCGTCGGGTTACTTAACCAAAGAAAATGCCCCCGAGGAACTGGTCAAGGCTATTCGTAAAGTGGTGAGCGGCGGGAAATATGTCAGCCCCGGCCTGGCCGAGAACCTGGCTATTAGTCTGGATACAGGCTCCGACCGACCGCGGCACGAAACGTTGTCTGACCGCGAATTCCAGGTAATGCGCCTGATGGCGAGTGGAAAAACACTGGCCGAAATTGCCGACACCCTGTCGCTGAGCGCGAAGACCGTCAGCACCTATCGCACCCGTCTCCTGGAAAAGTTGAATTTGAAAACCAACGCCGAACTGGTCCGTTACGTGATTGACAACGGGTTGGTTGAGTAACTCTTCTGCTCTCCTACTCCTCTTATAAATTATGAAACTGACACGTGAAGAAGTTATAGATACCGTCCAATTTGCCCGTGGTCATAGCGAGGTCCCCGACCTGCGCCAGGCCGATCTGTGGTGCGTTGATCTGAACAAGGCCAACCTCCAGGGAGCTGATTTGAGTCGGGCTTACTTACGCCGGGCCGATCTAAGCCAGGCCAACCTGCAAGGAACCGACCTGGGTGAGGCCGACCTGAGCGGGGCTAATTTGAGGGGGACCAACTTGCGCCAGGCCAAACTGAGCAGGGGTGATCTTCACGAAGCTGACCTGCGTCAGGCTGACTTGAGCGAGGCCGATTTGCAGGGGGCTAATCTGCGTCGGGCAAAATATAGTGATGAGACGAGGTGGCCGGCGAATTTTGACCCCCTGGAGGAGGGGGCCATAAGAAGTTGATGGGTATTTTCCTGATGACGGCAACACCGCGATCATAGCCCCGGCGGAGACTTCTTTTACTATTGAGTATGTTAGTAATATGACTCAGATACCTTCTCACTCAAACAATAAGATCAAGACGATTGGTCAAGCTTGATCCATTCAGCTAATAAAAACGCCGCCCCATAGGGCGGCGTTTGGCTAGAAAATACCTCCGGCAGGATTTGAACCTGCAACCCTCAGTTACCGGTTCTTTATACCCGGCAAACATCCTCGAAGTTACTCAGATTTCATGAGAGACAGTTTAGCCGTTATAGGCAATTTTTCCGAAACGAAACACTTTAATCCACTCAAAGATGTCAACTCTGAGCCTTCGCTTGAGGGCGGATAATTACGACTTTGCCGGAAGCCGGCACAGGAGCAACCCGATCCAGGTATAAAGGCCAGCCTCCGGCAAGGTTTCAAAATGACCTTATTGACCTGTTTCCTGAGATGACTTCATCTTTTCGATAAAATCCATTGGACTATACTGCTTATATTTCAGCCCGGCGCTGTAAGCCTGCGCATACAACATGACCATATTCAAATCATCCCAGCGCCCCCACTCCTTGATATCCATAAAATCCGCGCCGGCATACTTGGCAATACAGGCAAAGGAGCGGCGTAAGGCATGGGGTGAGAAGTGGTCCACATCTTCCATCTTGAGAGCTAATCTGCGAAAAATCACCCTGAGACCCTGTCGGGTTAATTCAGTCCTGGGTCGAATGCCACCCAAACTAATAAACATTTCCTCCACCTCTTCTTTTGCCAGGCTCTCACGGGTCTCAAGCCACAGTTTGAGTCGATCCGCTGTGGCGTCGCCAAAATAACCAAGTTCCTCGTCGCCACCTTTTACAGTCACGATAAAGAAATTCATCCTAACCAGCCCCATTATGTTGACGTCAAAGTGGATGTTTTTCACTTTTACCTGACACACCTCGGTAGCGCGCAGACCGCTGTCAACCATCATAGAAATAAGGGCAGCGTCCCGTTTTCCTTTGGGTGTATCAGGACAAGCCTCCAAGAGCTTTAAGATCTCATCGGCGGCCACTGTACGGTGAATTCGCTTTTTCTGCTTGGGTAACTTCAAAACATCAGCCAGCTCAGTTACAATCTTCTGCTCATCGCACCATCTCAGAAATGATCGGGCAGCAGCTACTCCTTGCCGGATCATCGCTGGACTCCAGGGCTTACCCGTACGCGGACTAATGTATTCGCGTGAATCTGCCCCCCATTCCCAGAGCAATTCTCTGGTTAGTTCGTCCATTTGGGTGATTTCCCGTTTAGCAAACCAGTTTGCCATCAATTCCAAATGATAGCCGTACTTTTCTATTGTGGTTGCCGGGCTTCCGGCCTGTTTGGCAGCCATTAAGTAGCTGCGAATAGTGTTTTTAAGTGTGTTTTGTTGAAGCATTGGTTATCTCCTTTTTGAATTATTAAGAATTGAAATTTAGAAACGACCTTAGCTTAACATAACACTTGTAACCTCAGGTCTAATAAACTTCAGCGCATCCTCGTAAAACGGGCAGGGCGCTGACGCACCCTGCCCTGGCTGAACAGCGCCGAAAACAAAAAACGGCCACCCCCGCCACGCAGGCAGGAATGACCGTCTGATAACCTTGAGCCACCATACGAAGTATGGTAGAATAGGCCTCAGCCCTGTCAACTGCCACACACAGTTGGTGGGGTCAGCCGCCGGTGGGTGTTAGCAGCACCTGCCGGCGGCGTTTTGCTTTCGGGCTATTCAGTTAGCTTTATGATAGAAAATCCCAACCGATGTGTCAAGCTTTTTTGACCAGGAGACTCAGCGTCTAGAAAATTTTAAGCTTCAAAAATCAGGTAATTTCCGTCGTAACGGTCAAGATAGAGCATCCGGTTAGGTTAATCTCCTGAGACCAACCGGATCAGGTCCAGCCGAATGGACCGTCCCAGGGTCGCCAGGCCATACCCGCCTTGGGCGCTGGGCATCGCTGTTTTGAGGTAATACAACTGAAATTCTAACCGGGATTGGCTGGCTGAAGGGAGCAGGGGGAGTGCAGCCTCACTCTCTTCGGCCAGCGTCACTTTAGGTTGGCTCAACTGGGTTAACTTTTTGTTCCAGATAGTCCGCTAAGGAACCAGTCCAGGCTGACCCAGATTTTTCCGGCCTCGGCTATAAACCCCGGTTGCGAACAATCAGCACGAAGGCTCCGGCGATATGCTGTAAGCTGTCGCAAAGCGCCAGCATATCTTCGTGGTGCAGTTTCTGATTGACAAAAACATCCGTCCACCAGATCGAGACAGGCCATTGCGAGATTGTTAACCCTACGCCCCGCTAAAGGTAAACGCCGCCCAATAATACGGATGAGCAAAGGGTTGCTCAGTAGGCTCAAGTTTGGCGAAACGCCGATATTCTTTATTTACGACATCCATAGGCATCCGAGTGCTGTCCAGCCACTCCTGCCGCTCACCCGAAAATCGTTCACTCAATTCGCCGGCGGTGACATCCCGCAGCCATAGTTGGGCTTGACGCAGCGCCGCGGCAATCTCCAACCCATCGCACAAGTGATGCTGGTAGAACCGCTCCATCAGCAGCATCGTCGACAGATCATCCACCGCCCACAACGTACTGACCACCCCCGGCGCGCCCGCTTGCAGAAATCCTGCCGGCAGACCCAGATACTCGTCGGGAGACTCCTGGAACTCGGTCAGACCGGTTTCGCAGGCGGACAGAACCACCAGTCGGGCTGTATCCAGGTTCAGGTCTGAGATAATCCGGGCCAGGG
>CAZUNT010000177.1:0-15410 GCA_964622215.1 uncultured Caldilineaceae bacterium | reverse complement strand
AGTAGTTACAAAGAATGGAAACATGGGCAATTGTAAAGTTATTAGATCGATTTTTCTGCTAGGCGTTCTATTCCTAGAATCAATGTTGCTGGGTTTGACTCTGACCCTGCTCCTTGTTCCACCCCCGGTGCAAGCTGCCACCACAATAGCGTGGTCCAACACCACCCTGCAGAGTAGTACAGCCTATACTGTTTATTTACCTATCATCTATCGCCCTCTTGCATCCGAAGGGCAACTGGTGGACTTAATCAACGCCGAACGGACTCGACGCGGGTTGGGCACGGTCAGTATTAACTCCTTGTTGATGCAAGTGGCCGAGGCCCACAGCCAGGATATGGTCGACCGGGACTTTTTCAGCCACATCAATCCAGATGGCCAGGACCCCGGCGACCGGCTCGACGATGCCGGTTATAACTGGCTCACTTATGGTGAAACTATTGGCGGCGGATACAAAACAGCCCAGGCCATGTTTAACGGTTGGATGAACAGTCCTGGTCATTCGGCCATCTTGTTAAACCCAAACTTTACTGAAATTGGCATCGGTTACGTTACCGGCGGCGATTATAATCACTATTGGACGGCTATTCTGGCCACACCCTTACCTTAACACAATCAGTATCGGCAGGCCACCCGCGCCCAAATAAAGGCCGTCGAGACGGTGATCAAGCTGGCCGAACGAGGTTAAAACTCGTCTAAAATTTGGACAGACCTCACCGGGGGTGTTAGTTTGAAATCACTGTTCTAAAAGAGTACAATCATGCCTGGCCCAAAATTTTGCCAAGGAGACCCTGGATGACTACGCCCGCCCTCATCAGCCTGGCGACCGGTGTACCTGCCCACAAGCACCAGCAAATGGAAATTCACGACCGTTGGCTTTTTCCCTTTATCAGCAGCCAGCGCGCTCGCGCCATCTTCGCTGCCGCCGAAATTGAGACTCGTTACAGTGTTCTGGCCGAGGCTGATTTTTTGGCCGGCGAACCCAGCACCAAAGCGCGCAACGACCTTTTTATGGCGGCTGCCCGGCCGCTCGCCATGTCCACCATTTGCCAGGCGTTAGCTCAGGCTAATCTAACCCCCACCGATATTGACCACTTCCTGGTGGTGTCCTGCACCGGCTTTGATAACCCCGGCCTTGATGTGCTTCTGGCCGGTGATTTGCCCATGCGTCCCGACCTGCGCCGGACCGCCATGATCGGTATGGGCTGCCATGCCGGCATAACCAGCCTCGACCGGGCCATCCTTGAGGTGACTGCCCGGCCAACAAGCCGCGTCTTAATCTTGGCCGTAGAGTTTGGCACCCTCCACTTTCAACATGGATCAAGCCTGGAAAATATGATCGCCGGTGCGCTATTTGGCGATGGCCTGGCAGCGGCTGTTATTGGCCCGGCTTCGTCGGCGGCAGGCCAGCTAAGGCTGGTCAATACCATGACCTACAGCGACTACAGCGCCCAGGACCTGATGGGCTTTCAACTCTCGGACAAAGGTTTCCAGATTCACCTGGCGACCCGCGTACCGAAGGTATTGCGGGAGATAGTCCCCACCCTGGTTACCGATTTTTTGAGCCGGTCCAGCCTGACCCTGGCCGACATCCGTTTTTGGGGAATTCATCCTGGCGGAGCCAAGATTATTGACTATGTTGGCGAGGCCCTGGCCCTCTCAACCGAGAATCTGCGTTACTCCCGCCAGGTACTGCGCCGCTACGGCAATATGTCTTCAGCCACTATCTTTTTTGTGTTGGATGAGATCAGACAACAGGGCCAACCGCAGCCGGGCGATTACGCCCTTCTGCTGGCTTTTGGACCAGGCTTAACGATTGAGTTATGCCTGGGACAGTGGTAGTATTTATTTGACAATCACCCAATTTTATTTTACAGTCGGAATTATAGAGTAACATCTTCGATGTCCACCCTACCCGATTTAGCCCAGAAATTAAAACAGGCCGGGTTTAAGCTGACCCGCTCTCGGCTGGCCGTGCTGGAAGTGCTTGAGACGCATGCTGAGCATCTTGACCACAATCAAATCTTAACCGAGGGAAAAAAACTCTACCCTCAGCTCAGTCGTGCCACCGTTTACCGCACCATGGAAGTTCTGGTTGACCTGAATCTCTTCCGGCCCCTCTATTTGAGTGAGCCGACCCAGCGCTTCGTTTCCGCCTCCGGGGGACATCATCACCTGGTTTGCTCAAAATGTGGGGCTGTCTTTGAGTTTGAGAACTGTCACGCCGATCAGCTCAGCCGCGACCTGGCGGAAAAATATCACTTTCAAATCCTCAGCCACCTGCTCGAATTTCAAGGACTCTGTGAAAATTGCCAATAACCCCTCTGGAAGATCAACTCCAGCATAAAACCGCGCAACTGGCGGCTGTTCGGGAGATCAGCCGGGCTATTGCCGAGGCGCAAGACCTCAACGATACCCTCGACCTCATCACCCGCCGCACGACCGAGGTGATGCGGGTCGAGTCCTGCTCTATTTATCTCTATAATTCAACCAGGGATAAGCTGCTGCTGGCGGCCACCACGGGCCTTAACAAGGCTGGGGTCGGCGAGTATGCCTTACCACGCGGGGCCGGCTTAACCGGCTGGGCCGCCGAACATCGCGAGGTTTTGGCTATTGCCGATGCCTTTCAAGACCCCCGGTTTTATCGCATCCTCGGCTCCGGCGAGAGCAAATTTTACTCGCTTATGGCTATGCCCCTGGTCAGCCGGGATAAAGTCATCGGCGCGGCCAACATCCAAACCGTAACCCGCCACGAATTCACCGGGGATGAGATCGAACTATTTGGTTTTATCTGCGAGTTGGCGGCTACGGCGCTGGAAAAAGTCCAACTGGTGCATGCAGCAGTTGTGCGGGAGATGCATCACCGAGTTAAAAACAATCTACAGACGATTGCCATGCTTCTACGCCTGCAAATGGGGCAGGAAAAAAAACTTTCACCGTATGATATTTTAAACGAAACCATCAATCGAGTGCTAAGTATTGCCACAGTTCACGAAATATTATCAGAGGCAGGGGTAGATAAAGTTGGAGCGCTGGACCTGATTAAGCGGGTTTCGACCACCATTTCGGCGAACATGGTCAACCCGGCCGCCAAAATCAGCATCTCTGTTACCGGCAACAACATCCAGTTACCCTCTCAAAAAGCAACCAGCCTGGCCCTGGTGGCCAATGAATTGCTGCAAAACGCTCTGGAACACGGCCTAGTCGGGCGTGACCAGGGGCATATTCGGATAACCTTGAATCACGAAGAGGGATGGTTAAAGCTGCGAGTCCGCGACAATGGACACGGCTTGCCCGCTAATTTTAGTATGGAGACCGGTTTGGGCCTGGGCCTGGAAATTGTGCGCGCCAGCGTCGTCGAGGATATGCAGGGCGAATTTTACCTGGGTCCGGCAGGAAAGACGGGGGGCACGCTGGCCCAAGTTATCCTGCCGGTGCCATAATTTTCAGATTTTACGACAGACTAGCTCTCCCTTACCAATGGGTACTATCAGGGCATCTACCCTCTCATCTGCCAGCGCTCTTTCTAACATTGGTTTCAATTTTTCCCAGTGGTTGATGGCATTGTCTGCTACCAATAACCCTCCTTTAACCAGCTTGGGCACAACAGCTTCATAACACTCTCCATATACCTCCTTTTCCGCATCCAGGAAACAGAAAGCAATCTGTTCGTACTGTGGCAGATATTTACGAGCATCATCTTCAACCAAGTTTATCACTGCTTCTACCCCGGCTACCCGGAACGTCTCTCGTGCTAATCCTGCTTTATCCGGCAGCACTTCAAAAGTGGTGATACGCCGATTCAGTATTTCACAGGCCAGCGCCAGCCAAAGTGTAGAATAACCGGCGCTTGTGCCAATCTCCAGATAAACCCCTTCCGGGGCAGTAGCTGCCAAAAGAGCAATAAATCGACCTATTTCTGGAGTGATCTGCCGCAGCCGTTGGAGACGAGGCGTGCCGTCTTCACGGTCTTTGGCGTCAAGATGCTCCAAATATTGCATCCGTTCCAAAAGGGAAGGTCGTATTGAATGAAACATATTAGCTGTCTCCCCTTCGTAAATAGCTTTCCTGGAGTGCAGAATTAATTCTGCACTCCAGATTTTCATTATCGGTGGTGTGCGGTCCGTTCGTGAACACTCCTAATCCAAATAAGGAGGTAAATCGCATTCTATCATCCTCCTGCTCCGTTGACAACCCCCTCTAAAAAATAGGGTTCTTCTTACTCAAAAATTCGCCAATTCTGCCGCTTTCCTCTAAAATCCAACCTATGACCGCTTCACGGCTCACCCCCGCCCTTCTTTTTACCATCGTCTTTCTCACCGTACTGACGCTCTATCTGTTTACTCTGGCTCCTGGCGTCGCCGGTGGTGATGCAGGCGAGCATCAGTTTGCCGCACCGCTGCTGGGGATTCCCCACACCACCGGCTATCCGCTTTACATTCTGCTGGGCAAGCTATGGACCCTGTTGATCCCGGTTGGAACGATGGCCTGGCGGATGAACCTATTTTCCGCCGTCATTGGGGCGCTGGCTGCTGCTACCACTGCGCTTATCGTTTACTATCTTTCAACCCCTTACACTCCGCGCTTCACGCTTCACGTTTCACGTTGCCCCGGCGCTCTCATCGCCGGTCTGACTCTCGCCTGCGGCCTGACCCTGTGGCAGTGGAGCACCATCGCCGGGGTGCGCTCCATGACCATCCTCTTCTTCGCCCTACTGACCCTTGAGGCCATCCTTTGGCAACAAAGAATGGAGGAATGGAAAAAACAAAACGCCCCTCCAACCTTCCAACCCTCCAACCTTCCAACCTTCCAACCTTCCAATCCTCCAACTCCTTATTGGCTTGCCCTCACCGTTGGTCTCAGCCTGGCGCATCACCGCACCACCATTTTTTATCTGCCTTCGCTGCTGGCCTGGGTGATTTGGCACGATCCCCAATTGCTTCGCCAACCCAAACGACTACTGCCCCTGGTTTTACTCGCCCTGCTTCCTCTTTCCCTCTACGCCTTCATCTATTTTCGGGGCGTTAACAATCCTCCCTACAGCCACGAAAAAATAACCGACCTACAGAGCTTCTGGTTCCTGGTCGGCTCCGGCGATTCCTCCGGCCTGTTTTTCTCCATCGATCCCACCTTTTTGCCCGCTCGTCTGGCCTTCATCTGGAACGACCTACTCCTCCAACTTTCATGGCCCGGCGTCATCCTGGCCAGCTTGGGCGGCTTGTGGCTGTTGAGACGGCGCCCCAGCCACTTTGTCTTTCAGGCCCTGCTGATGCTGCTGCTCCTGCTCTTCACCCTTGACTTTGAAGTCGTCAACCTGAACGAAGCCCCTACCTGGTACCTGATGCCGGCTTATTTTTTGCTGGCCGCCTGGGCAGGCTGGGGAGTTAAGGCCATTTTGGATTTTGGATTTACGATTTACGATTTACGAAAAACAGCGGTCAATAAGAGTAACATTCCTAAAGATTCACTATTTACTGTTCACTATCCACTGTTCACTGTTCACTATTCACTTGCCGGTCTATTTACCGTTTTCTGCCTGTCTCTCCTCGGCTATACTCTGGCCTGGCCCAACTGGCAAACCTTGTACACCACCTCCACCACACCGCTTGACGAGTGGCGGCAGCTTTTACGCGGCAGACAAGCCGAGCGCCTTGTGGAAAGCAGCCTGCCCTATGTTGAGCCAAACAGCATCATTTGGGGCGACTGGGAACAGTATACCCCCTTCAAATATTACCAACTCATCGACGGCCGGTGGCCTGATGTCACCGTGCGCAACCCTCTGGATCGCTGGCCGGAGAAGGTCACGGCGGCCCACGCGGCCGGACAGCCGGTCTACTTCACCCGTAAACCGACCGATTTGATCGGCACGCCCTACTTGAGTATGGCCGGCCCGCTGATTTACCTGCAAATCGCCCCCAGGATAACTGTACCGGAGGATATAATCCCGCTCAAGGCCAATTTTGAGGACGAACTGGAATTGCCGGGCTATCAAGTTAAGATTATACCCCAAGACACTCCGGGGGGAGTCTTAGCCGGCCCCATCTTACAATTGATGCTCTACTGGCGGGTCCCCCAAAAAGTCCGGTGGGACTATGCTCTATCACTGCGCTTGCTGAATCCGGCCGGGCAGGAAATCTACAAAAAAGACGCCACCCACCCTGTTCTCAGCAGTTATCCTACGACGCTGTGGACTCCCGGTGAAGTGGTTGGCGATTTTTATGAGTTACCTCTGCCCCCCGGTAACGGGCCACTGACCCTGCATATTCTCCCCTATCGCACGGAAGGGGCGGGGCAGTGGCACAATTTAACCTTAACCGGTTCAGAACCGGCTCAAGCAGGCCTTAAGTTGGGACCGTTCGAGCCTTAAGCAGTCACCCGTTCCACTTTCATCGTTTTTCATAACGGACGATCACCGGCCCAAGGGGTAATTTGATTCGCCCGGCTGAAACCACCACGGAAGAGTCATCCAAGAGATTGGAGTAGACGCCATTGGGCAGTTTCACCGCCACGGATCCGGTCTGAGCCTGGACATTAAAAATCCCGTAAAGACCGCTGCCACGATCATCCCACCGGGCTTGTAAGTGAGTATCCCGCACGAGGATATCAAAAAAACCACAAGTGGCCGGGTCCTTTTTGAGGGCGGTCAAGCGAGTTAGAAAGCTGCTGAGGATTGGCGGTTCAGCCGGCCAGAGAATAGGGTCCGGCTCAAACAGGGACGGCGTTTTAGTAACAGCCGCTTCCTGGCCGGCATAAATCAAGAAAGCCCCCTGGTTGAAGGCCATAAAAGCAGTCCAGCATTTGAGTCGGTTCAAATCGGGGGTAGAGGCGGCAAGGCGGGGTTGGTCGTGGTTTTCCACCATGCGCATTTTGACAAAATTGGCCGGGTAAATCGCCTGTTGAAATTCAAGCCATTTCACGTAACCGGATAAGGCAAGTTTTCCGTTTAAGCAATCCATCCATTCGTCATAAATATCGTAATCATAGGTTAGATCGAAGGCCTGATACACCTCCGAGTCGGACATAACGGGATGCCCCTGGCGGCGCATCCAACGCACAAAATGCGGATGTACAGTCTCGGCCAGCCAAATAAAATTCGGCTTGATCTGGGCCATGGCTGCCCGGGCGGCCTGCCAAAATTCAAGGGACACCAGCGAAGCCACATCGCAGCGAAAACCATCAACACCCAAATTGACCCATTTTCGCATGGTTTCAAGCTGATACTCAATCAACTCTGGATGGCGATAGGCCAGGTCCACCACGTCGGTCCATTCGGGCGCCCGGTGCGCCGGCCGGCCGCCGGCATCCTGGTAAAACCACTCCGGATGCGCCCGGGCCAGCACCGAGTCAGGCGAGGTGTGATTGTAAACCACATCAATCATCACCTGCAGGCCCAGGTGATGAGCCGTATCAATGAGCTGTTTAAAATCGGCCTCACTACCGTATTTCGGATTAACCGCCCGGTAATCGGCGATGGCATAGGGTGAGCCTTCGCTGCCCTTACGCTTGGCCTTGCCGATGGGATGAATGGGCATGAGCCAAACCACATCTACGCCCAAAGCTTTGATGCGGGGGAGATCGGCCGTCACGTCGACAAAAGTCCCGTTTGGTCCGTGATTACGGACGAAAACCTCGTAAATGACCAATTTTTGATATGAAGCGGGTGTGTTGATTGCCATGATTCTCTCCTAACAAGGTAAAGTTCACCGGCAAATGGGATTATTCCAACATCAATGTCATTAAGATAAGCCGGAGTGCAGAATTTATTCTGCCGGCCAGACTGAAGTCTGGACTCCTTAACTTAATGACATTGATTCCAACATAACTAACGATACCGCCAAACCAGCCTAAAGCAGTAGACTATACCAAAATTTAGCTTATAGACAAAAGTGCTATAATAGCGTGAAATGTGAAACGTAAAGCTTAAAGGTTAAAATTCAAAGCCTCCCCACAGTTATGCTCAAACGAGCCAGGTCCAAAATCCAAAATCATCCCCAGGCGGCCTTGATCCTGCTGGTTTTTTTCGTTCTGGCTATCATTTACAGTCTGGTCACTCCCCCTTTTGAAGCCGGCGATGAGTCGCGCCATTATGCCGTAGTAAAATATATGGCCGATACGGGCCGCTTGCCGGTACAGGAACCGGGCGAAGCCCAAATTCATTGGAGCCACGAAGGCAACCAGCCGCCCTTGTACTATGCCCTGGCCGCCGCCCTTACTTTTTGGATTAATACCGGCGATTGGAACGATGTGTACTGGTATAATCCTCATACTACCATCGGCAACCCGCTCCGGCCTGATAACAAAAATATCACTATCCAGCCCCCTGGCTCGGAATGGCCCTGGCGAGGACATGTTTTGGCTGTCCATCTGATCCGTTTTCTCTCTATTGTTATGGCCACAGTCACCGTAGCAACCGGCTACGCGCTGGCCCTCACCCTATTCCAGGGCAATCGCTGGTTAGCCGCCGGAGCAATGGCCATCACCGCCTTCAACCCCATGTTCATCTTTATCTCCAGTTCCGTCAATAATGATAATGCGGTGATTATGTTTGTCACCCTGGCTTTGTGGCTCATGGTGCGAATGAGCGCGGAGATGAGAAGGCAAGGCGACGAATCCCAGACAACAGATAGCTTAAATCATTCACAATTCATAATTCATAATTCACAATTCATAATTATTCTTCTCGGCCTGCTCATTGGCCTGGGCGCGCTCAGCAAGCTCTACGCCCTGGGTCTGCTGCCCCTGGCCGGATTGCTCTTTCTGTGGCTGGCCTACCAAGATGACCGCCGACCGCCGACCGCTGAGTGCGAAGCCTCCCTGTGGGACCACCGGCCACCGGATAATGACTCCGTAACACGTAACACGCTTCACACTTCACGGATCATCTCGCGCGCGCTCATCTGGACAGCCATTACCTTTCTCGTAGTTCTTGTCGTCGCCGGTTGGTTTTATGCCCGCAACGCTGTAGTTTACAACGGCGATCTGCTGGCTCTTCAGGTGATGCGCGAAACGGCCGGTCAGCGACAGGAAAGCCCTACCCTGGCTACCCTCCGGGCCGAGTTTCAGGGTTTCCGCATTGCTTACTGGGCTTTATTTGGCGGGGTCAATATCCTGGCCGACAACTGGATTTACCAGGTCTTGGATTGGGTTTCGCTTATGGCCGCTATTGGGGTAATCGCCTTCATCCTTCGATTTACGATTTACGATTTACGATTTACGCCGCACGCTTCACCGATCTTTCTACCCACTCTTTTTCTTCTTCTAGGTTGGTGGGGCATTATGGTCTCCGGCTTTATTGCCTGGAATCTAACCCAACCGGCCGGGCAGGGCCGCCTGCTCTACCCGGCTATTACAGCTATTTCCGCTTTGGGTATGCTCGGCTTAACCTGGTGGCTGCCAACCCAGGTTCAAAAGTTTGTGGCCGTTTTAAGCGCATTTGGGCTGCTAATCTTCGCCGCTCTGGCTCCCGTTTTATATATAGCCCCTGCCTATACGAAAACACCACTCCTAACCGAGGCCGACCTGCCGGCTGACCTGCAACCTATCAATTACACCTACGACGGCAAAATACGACTGCTCGGCTACCAGCTTCAAGCCGGCACAGTTCACCCCGCCGAGTCCTTACCGCTGACGCTTTACTGGCAAATCGTCGAACCGACCGGCCTTGATTACAGCATTTTTGTTCACTTGCTGGGCCGGCAGCGCCAAGTCGTCGGCCAGATTGATACTTATCCCGGCGGCGGGCACTGGCCCACCACCCTTCTCTCCCCCGGCGACATCTTAGCCGACCTCTACGAGGTGCCAATTTTGCCAGAGGCCGAATTTACCCAAGCCCCAACCCGACTCCTGATTGCGGCCGGAATCTACGACTTCCACGAGCCAGGCCGTCCCGGTAAACCGGCTCGCAATGCCGCCGGTGAGACGGTCGAACCGATTATCGCCAGCGCCAAGCTCATTCCCTGGCAGTGGCCTTCGCCGCCTCGCTTCGACCCGCCGATCAATTTTTCTAACCAGATCACCTTACTCAGTTACGACATTACCCCCGACCAGCAAGCTGTCAGGCTCAACTGGCAGGCCGATGCTGCCCTGGATACGGACTACACCGTTTTTCTGCAAGTTTGGCCCGCCAGTGATCCCCGGAAAGGAGAATACATCATCGCTTTTGATGGCCCACCCGTACAGGGTGATTACCCCACCTCCTTGTGGGAGCCGGGTGAAATTATTGTAGACACTCATGTCATTAATCTAACCAGCTTACCCGCCGGTGATTATTATCTCCTGGCCGGTCTCTACAATCCAGCCACCCTCGAGCGCCTCCCTGCTTCTGCCGCCGGCCAACCCCTGCCCGATTACGCCGTCAAGCTTGGCACGTTACAGGTAGCAGGAAGTAGGAAGTAGGAAGTAGGAAGCAAATAGCTGATAATATGTCTGACACATTACGCCTTACACAGTACACATCACGCCTTACGCCTTACGTTTCACGTCTCATGTCTCACCGCTTCCTCCTCCTTGTTTTGTTCAGCTTCACCGTTCTCACCCTCTATCAATCCTTCCTCCTGCCGCTTGGTGAAGCCGACGACGAAACAGATCATTACCAGTACATCCGTTTTGTGGCCCGAACCGGTCACCCTCCCTTAAACGGAGCCGAACGTAATGAGGCCGGCTTCAAAGGCGGCCTGGCCCCACTCTATTATGGGTTGACCGCCTGGCCGGTAGCCCTGGTGGGCGAAGAGACTTTACCCGATATTCGCCGGGTCGACTCCCGGCCTGAACGCCATATTCCTGGCGACGGCCTGGGCATCAACCACGTCTTACATACACTTGACGAACAATGGCCCTTCGAGTTGAGCCTCAGGACGAAGTTTTGGCGTGGCCAGATACTGGCCTGGCATCTGGTCCGCCTTCTTTGCCTGCCCATGGGTTGGGTTACGATTATCGCTACCTACGCCCTGACCCGCCGCCTATGGCCCGAACCCAAAATTATTGCCGCCGGTGCAGCCACCTTTGTGGCCTTTTTGCCCCGGTTTGTCATCAGCAGCGCCGTCATCAATGACGACAACCTGGTTTTTGCCCTGACGAGTCTATTGCTGCTCACCCAAGTTATCATCCTCCAGAAAACGCTTCGCCGCCGGCTGGTCTCGGCCCGAATTTTCGCCATTTTCGGCGCACTCTTTGGCCTGGCCCTTCTGACCAAGTATTTCTCTCTGATCCTTGTGCCTGAGGTTATCTTTACCCTGATAGTATTTTGGGTAGCAAGCAACAGGCGGCAAAACGACCGGGGACCGGGGATTGGAGACCCACAATTCACGCCTCACGTTTCACGCCTCATGCCTCTGCTGGCCTTCCTGACTGCTCTCATCCTAACCGCCAGCCCCTGGTTTATCTTTATCAGCTTTCGCTTCAACCGTATCGCCGAACTTGGCCTTATTCCCGGCCTGGCTGCCTCCCTGGGTGAGCCGCAAATCACGGAAGGGCTGGTCGGTCTGCTTTCCGGTCACTCCGTGCGACCTGTCGCCGCCACCTACAGTTTGCTCGACTGGTTCAGCTTGCTTTATCGCTCCTTCTGGTTCGAATTCGGTTGGATGCAGCTTTTTGCCCCCGGCTGGGTTTATGGGTTATTCACCGTGTTTTTGTTTCTGGCGGTGATAGGGCATGTGTTGCACCTTACGTCTTCCGTCTTCCATTTTACACCTCAAACCTCAGAACAAAGCCTCCCCGTAAGTCGCCCTACCTTCTCCCCCTCACCTATCTTCTGGCTGCTCGGCCTCCACCTGGCCCTGTTCCTCATCGTCGTCCTGGCCCGCTACATCCTCAGCGCCACCATTGACACCGGCCAGGGCCGCCATCTTTACCCGGCTTTGCCGGTCATTGCGCTGATTGTTTCCGTGGGCTTATCTTACTTAGGTCAATGGCTAGTACCCTACCTGCCCTCTACTCCCTACTCCCTACTCCCTACTCCCTACTCCCTACTCCCTGCTACCTGCTACCTGCTACCTGCTGCTTACTGCCTCCTTTCCCCCTCCCTCATCTTGACTCACTACCAAACCCTACCCGTCACCCTCACCCCTCCCGACAATTTACCCATCACCTACCGCCACACCCTTCCATTCGCCGACGGTCTTTTTTTCGCCGGTTTTGACGTCGCTCAGGCTAATATGGCCGGGGAGGCGATGCCGGTTACGCTTTATTGGCGGGCCGAGCAGGAAGCTCAGCAGGATTATCTGATTTCCTTATGTCTGTTGGATCAAGTTGATCGACCGGCCGGCTGTTGGACCGGCCACTTTGCCGATGGTCGCTACCCGCCCCGGGCCTGGGAAACGGGCGATACCTTACGTGATACAGTCTTCATCCCCATTCCCACCTGCTACCGGATCATGGCTCAAACCTATCGCCTTCACCTGGAAGTCTGGCCGCTGCAACCCGGCTCACCTGAACCAACACCGGCAGACTCTCCAACTTTGCAGCAAACCTTTACCGAGCCGGGCCTTACTATTTTTGCCACCGACTCGCTAACCCCCCGTCCCCAAACGGTTGACGTATGGCGTGGCAATCAACGTTTAACCACCGCTACTCAGGTTGAACTCAATGAGTCGCTCAACCGGATTGATTACAGTAACCACAATCAAAACCCCGCGCCGGCCTTTATTCGGCCGGCGCGGGGTGATTCAGATGTTTGGCCGCCCCTTTCAAAATTCAGTACGCCGCTATTTCTACCCTGTGATGATGGTCCCAGTCCCTTCGCTTACCTTTCCTCTTTTATTGCCGCACCTAACCTACCCTCCGGCCCCTATCTTCCCGACGATCCGGCTATCTCCTCCCAGCTCACCCTTTCTTTCGATCTACGCCGGCGAGGCTTTGCCCCTATCAGTTCAACCCTGACTTTTGCCGGTTTCCTGGCTCCCCTATCGCTAGAACTTCCCGATCAGCCACCCTTCAGTTTTGAGGAAGAGTGGGAGAATGGCAAGATAGTAGGAATCGCCAACCTTCCAACCTTCCAACCTTCCAACTTTCCAACCCTCCACCCCTCCTCCCTCCTCCCCCTCACCGTCCGCTGGCAGGCCCGCCGCTGGATGGCCAATCCGCTGATTATCTCGCTCAAACTACTCGACAAAGATTTTCAGGTTGGCGGGGAGCGGCTGGCGACGCTAGGCGACCGCTATCCCAATGTTCTGTGGACGCCCACCGAGATTATTGAAGAAACTTACCCCATTCGACTCCAGGCCGGCGCTCCGCCGGGTCTCTACCGGCTCGAAATGAGTATCCTACATCAAGATAAAAATCTACTCGCCGGCTACGAATATCTCCCCCTGATCGATGGTGAAAAAAGTTGGGGCCACAACCTCTATCTGGCCGTCTTCCGCCTCCTCGATCCCGCCGATGGAACACCGCCGCCCCAGTCCTTCTCAGCCCAACTCGGCGACTCCATCCATCTCAGCGGCTATGATCTCAAGCCCCTATCCTCCAGCCCTTATCCTCCGCCCTCCATCTCTCTCGCCCTTTACTGGCGTTCCACCGCCAAAATCCCGGCCGATTACACCGTTTTTACCCAACTGCTTGGCCCGGATGGACAGGTTTGGGCGCAATGGGACAACCCGCCGCAAGCCGGCCGCTACCCCACCACGGCCTGGACCGCGCAGGACAGCGTGGTTGACCGTTATACCCTGACCTTGCGCGAGGGCGCTCCCCCCGGCAATTACCGCCTTCTAGTTGGCATGTACGACCCGGCCACCAGCCAGCGTCTGCCGGCCACCATCAACGGCCAGCCACAACCCGATAATGCCATTGAAATTACTCAATTGACAATTGACAATTGACAATTTATTCCGGTTTTCAAATCTTCACCTTCAATACCCCCGGATTGAACTGTACCCATAACCCATCACCCTGAACGAGGTAGGCTCGACCTAAAACTTGAGCCGGGTCATAAGAAATTGCCGCCCGGACAGGAAAAAACTGCTTCTCGCCCCCTTTTCTCCTCGCCCCCCCATCCACTTTGTGTCCCTTCACCTCAACCCTCACCGGCCAATCTCCTGCCCGGCGCAGGCAAGTGAAGGCGCGCCGGGCGTCCCAATCTGTCGGTACATAAAAATCCTCAGCCGACGGCCAGGAAAAATAGCTGCTGCCTTCCTCCGGTTGAGGCCGGCGGGGTAATTCACCCACTTCAACCAACTGCTGCACTGCTGCCAATAGAAGTTGGGCGCCCTCTGCCGCGCAGCGCCGTTCCAGGTCCGCCAAAGAAATGCCTTCGGGCCAGTCGAACGCAGTTTGGGCCACGATGTCGCCCGTATCCATGCCCTCATCCAGGAAATGAAGTGTCACTCCGGCCCACCGTTCCCCCTGATGAGCCATCCAAAAAAGCGGCAGCGGGCCGCGATAGGCAGGCAATAACGAGGGATGCAGATTCAGGCAGCCGTTTTTGGGAAGTTTTAGCAAGACTGGGGGAAAAATATAGGAGAAGCAAGCCACGACCATCAAATCCGCCTGGAGGCCGGCCAACAAAGCCAAAGTTTGCGGCTCTGCCAGCGGGCCAACCTGCCACACCGGAATTTGGTGCGCCCAGGCCAGGTGTATGATAGAAGGGTTAACAGGGGAGTTGATAATGGGCAAATCCGAAGGGGCCGGGCGGGGCGGCTCGACCCGGCGAGGCAGGGGCAGGGTGGCCGTCCGGCTGGCGGGTATCACCACTGCGCTGACTTCGACGCCAGTCTCAAGCAGGGTTTGGAGTGGCGGCAGGGAAAGTATTCCCTGCATGCCGAAGAAGATTACATTCAACAAGGCTCCTGTTCCCAGACACTAATGACGAATTGAACAAAACCTCAATTTTGGCTTTACTGCTCCTACGCATCTGTGAGTAACGACCATACTTCTGTCGCAGCCGCGCCAATAATACCGGCAGCGATATGACCTGATAGAGCCGATAGTGGTGATGGGAGTGTTCCATTTGTCTCAGCTTGCACATTGGTGATAGCCATTGCAACCGCACCACCACTTAGGACGATCTTTTTAAGTATTTCCTTTGTTCGTTCTTGGTTTACTTTGGTGGTTTGTTCTCTCAAATTATGTTCCAAACCACACGCAGCTTTACCTAAACGTGCAAGGGACTCATAGATTTTGGTGTGTGGGGCATTACCAGCCCGTACATCTGCAAGAGCTTTGCGTCCTTCGTTGATTAAAGTCTCGGCCATAGGAACACCATACTCCTTCAATAATTCATACCCTCTTTGAAAAAACTCGTCCAGAAGATCAAGACTTGCCGCAATCTTAACAAATTCCTCCTCGTTTTCACTTCGCGCTTTAGCCAATCGTCTGACAGCGTTACGAAAATTTTCATTATGCACTATTTGTTGGAGCATATTACAAGCGGTAGCACTCCATTATAACGTGGTGAAAGGATAAATTTGGACAAAACGAGGTTC
>CAZUNT010000176.1:0-15533 GCA_964622215.1 uncultured Caldilineaceae bacterium | reverse complement strand
AAACTTTGGACGTTGAGCGTCCGGTTTTTGGCTCCAACGCAGTGCATTGGAGCTAGTTTGTAAAAAATTAACCACAAAGACACGAGGACACGAAGAAAAATTTGTAAACATCTTTGTACCTTTGTGTCTTCGTGGTAAAAAAAGTAAGGCTAAATTTACGAGTGTTTGAACCATACCGAATTGGGTCATCCTTTATGCCGGCTGTGCGGATCAAGCAGCAATTACTCTTCCTGGCGCTCATGCTGTTGTTCGTCTTGGGCCTCTCTATCTTCATTGGCCGCTACCCGGCCCCCTACTGGATGTCGCCCTCGACCCTGTGGCAGGATGACATGGCCCAACGCCTGGTCCTCAACCTGCGCCTGCCCCGCCTCCTGACCGCCTTCCTGTTGGGGATGACCCTGGCTGCTGCCGGGGCGGTGCTGCAAATGATTTTCCGCAATCCCCTGGTCGAACCGGGTTTTTTGGGTGTGTCGCAGGGGGCCGCTTTTGGGGCTGCCTTCAGTATCATTTACCTGGGCGGCTCACCGCTGGTGATTGAAGGAATGGCCGCCCTGTGCGCCTGCCTGGGGCTGGCCTTTTCTTATGTCCTGGCCCGGCACATTCACTATGGCGGCTGGGTGCTGCGCCTGGTCCTGGCCGGGATTGCCGTGTCGGCTCTGTTTTCCTCCGGGGTGGGCATCCTCAAGTACCTGGCCGACCCGCTGACCCAACTGCCCGACATCGTCTTTTGGACGCTGGGCGGCTTGTGGGCTATTACCTGGCGCGACCTGTTATACATCCTGCCCGTAGTCATCCCCGGCCTGGTCATCGCCTATTTGATGCGCTGGCGGCTCAACCTGCTTTCGCTCAGCGACGAGACCGCTTTTTCCCTGGGCGCGGCGCCGGGGCGGGAGAGAACCTTAATCCTGGTGGCCGTCGTGGCCGCTACGGCGGCGGTGGTTTCGGTGGCCGGCGTGGTTGGCTGGGTTGGCCTGATTGTGCCCCACCTGGCCCGCCGCTGGCTGGGCGCGGATGCCCAAAAATCCCTGCCGGCCTCGATCCTGCTGGGGGGTATCTTCGTCATGGTGTGCGATGACCTGGCCCGGACGCTGTTGGCCGGCGAGATTCCCCTGGGTATTCTGACCTCGCTCTTCGGCGCTCTTTTCTTTATCATGATCATGATGAGTAGTAAATCGTGGCTGCCGCGCTGATGGCTGGCGAGATGATCACCCTGGCGGGGGTGCATTTTAGTTACAACGGCCGGGAACAGGCCGTCCTCCGGGACCTGTCGTTAACCCTGCCGGCCGGAACGATTACGGCCATTCTTGGCCCCAACGGTTCCGGCAAAACCACCTTGCTCCACCTGATCCTGGGTATCCTCTCCCCGCAAGAGGGAGTCATCCGGCTGGCCGGACAGCCCCAGGCCGGCTATTCCCGGCAGCAGATGAGCCGGCTCATTGGCCTGGTGCCGCAGGAAGAACATTCCCCCTTTGATTTTTCTGTTTTGGAATACGTACTGTTGGGCCGGGCGCCCTACCTGGGGCCGTTGGAGATGCCGGGCGAGGCTGATTATCGGCTGGCCCTGACCGCTTTACAGACAACCGGCCTGGCCCACCTGCAAGACCGGCCTATTCCTACCCTCAGCGGCGGGGAGCGCCAGTTAGCCGTAGTAGCCCGTGCCCTGGCGCAGCAGCCGCGTATTTTGCTGCTGGATGAGCCAACGGCTCACCTGGACCTGGGCAACAAAGCCCGTATCATCGAAATTCTGCGCTCCCTGGCGGGCGAGGGCGTGGCCATTGTTCTGACCACCCACGATCCCGAAGTGGCGGCCGCCATCGCCGGTTTTGTGGTGCTGATGCGCCAGGGGCAGGTCCTGGCCGCCGGAGAGTCCGGCTCCGTCTTAACCGCCGAGCAATTGTCGGCGACGTATGGGGTGGCGATCCAGGTTTTTCAGATCGAGGGGCGGCGGGTCATTTTGTTGGCCTGAAACAGGTAGAGAATAGAGCCTGTTACTTGTTTTCTTTCTCCTCGTATAAATACGGATACTCTTCGGGGGGATATAACTTTTTCTTGCAATCCGGACAGATGCCGTGTGAGAAGTCAGCGTCGGTGCGGTCACGGATATAGGCTTCCACCTGATGCCAGTAGCCCCGGTCATCGCGGATTTTTTTGCAGTTGGCGCAGATAGGCAGCAGGCCGCTCAATTGTTTCACCTGGGCCAGGGCAGATTGGAGTTCGGCTATCAGCCGTTCTCGTTCGGCCTCGGTCCGCTTGCGGTCGGTGATGTCGCGGATAATCATGCTGACTTTTGGGGAGCCAGTGCGATCGCGGAACATTTCCGAAGTTACTTCGGCAGAGAAAGAATGTCCATCAGCTCGCAATAAGTTAAGCTCACCCCGGAATCTCCCGGTACGCTCTCTTTCTTCAATCGCGGCCGGCAGCCTTGGATCTGTCAGATCGGCCAAGCCACCTCGCCCTAGCTGGCAAATTTCGGCTTCGGTTCGCCCGAACATGCGGCAAGCTGCCGGGTTGGCGGAGAGGATATGGCCGTCCGGCGTGAAAAGCAAGATCGCATCACCGCTGTTATTAACAATAAGCCGATACCGCTCTTCGCTTTCGTGCAGCGCCTCTTCCATCCGTTTACGCTCGGTGATGTCGTGCGCCACACCAAACATCACCCGGCGGCCTTGCCACATATAAGGCCCGCCGACAATCTCAACGGGAAAGACCGTGCCGTCTTTTTTGCGGTGGTGGCGCAGGGGAATAAAAATGGTGCCTTCACGAATAGCCTGTTGGGTCGCTGCGTCGGAGTCTTGATGTTCGCCGGTAATATCGTGAATGGTCATCCCCGCCATAAGTTCGGCCTGGCTGTAGCCGTACAAGCGAACATACGCCTCGTTCACATCAAGGAATCTCAAGGTTTCCAGGTCAAAAATGCAAATCGCGTAAAGTTCGTTATTAAAGAGAGCACGATACTTTTCCTCACTGTCCCGCAGTTCCATCTCGGCCCGCTTGCGGTCGGTGATGTCGCGGATAATCATGCTGGTTTTGAGGGAGCCAGTGCGGTCACGGAACACTACCGAGGTTAACTCGGCAGGGAAAGAACGACCATCCGCCCGCAAAAGGTTAAGCTCACCCTGGACTCTACCCATGCACGCTCTTTCTTCCAGCCCGGCAACCAGCCGTGGATCCGTTAGGTCAACCAGGCTGGCTCTCCCCAGTTGGCAAATTTCGGCTTCGGTTCGTCCAAACATGTGGCAGGCCGCGGGGTTGGCGGCAAAGATCCGACCATCGGGCGCAGTAAGCAAGATACCATCACCACTATTATCAAACAGAAGATGATACCGCTCTTCGCTCTCGCGCAGTGTCTCCTCTATACGTTTACGATCGGTGATGTCACCATAAGCAATGACCACCCCATACCCTTCCAGCGGCAGCGGGGCCGCGGTGACATTGAGCCAGGTTACCTGCCCGGTTGCTTTAACCAGGCCCATTTCCGCGTTTTCAATCAAGCGCTTTTCGCGCAGCGCCCGTACGGCGGGATATTCCTCAACCGGCATCGGCGTCTCATCGGGCCGGATGGTTTGCCAGGCCGGGCTGTCCAGTCCCCGCAGCCGATGTTCTATCGCCGGCACACTCAAGATACGTTCAGCCATTTGGTTGGTTTCGATAATCTTGCCAGTGTTATCGGTAACGGTCACTCCCAGGGGAAAAGACTCAAAGAGAACCCGGTATTTTTCCAGATTGATCCGCAGTTCCGCTTCCAACTGTTCGCGCTCGGCCATCTCAACGGCGAGCCTCTCCAACGTTTGGCTTAACTGCCCAGACATCCTATTAAATGACTGCGTCAGCTCGTTAATTTCGGCAATCCGGTTCTCATTCGGCACCATTTGTCCCCACTCGCCTTTAGCCATATTTTGGGCTGAGGCATTGAGACGCAAAACAGGCCGGGTAATCCAGCGAGCAGTAAAGATACCCAACCCGACCGCGAACAACAGCGCCGCCCCACTGAGCATCAGAGTGGTGCGATTATTGGCTGTGATTTGCGCCATAAAATCCGCTTCGGGAATCACCGTCACCACAAGCCAATCCAGGCCAGACGGGTGGTGAAGCGGCGAAACGTACAGAAATTGACGCTGACCGTCAAGTTGAAATTCAAATTGGGCGGGGGCAGTGATGGCCTGATAGTTGCCAAATCGGTCGTTCAGCGCCTGGGCCGCGCCTCGAATGAGGGGCTGCGTACTTTGACCGGCCTCAAGCCGCCGGGGAGTGGTTTCTCCGGCAGGGGTTATAAATGGTGGCTCCGTTGTAGAGGAGGCCAGTAATAAACCGGACCGTTCCATAATAAAACTTTGGCCGGTTTTACCAATTTCCAGGCTGCGCAAAAAATCACCGAGATGAGACAGAAAGATGTCCACCGAAACCACGCCCATCAACCGGCGTCGGTTATCATACACCGGGCGACTGGCGGAAATAGCCATATCCTGCCCGGTGAACAGGATGTAGGCCTGGCCCCAGACAGTCTCATCTTTCTCAACCGCGCTGGTGTACCAGGGCCGGGTACGTGCATCAAAATCCGGC
The DNA here is from genome assembly GCA_964622215.1 of uncultured Caldilineaceae bacterium. Taxonomy (GTDB): domain Bacteria; phylum Chloroflexota; class Anaerolineae; order 4572-78; family J111; genus DSQQ01. The sequence continues at coordinate 10,973 of CAZUNT010000176.1, read as the reverse complement.
ACGATGGTCAACACGTTGGCGCGCCGGCCCTGACTATCAGTGGCATATTTACGAAACGGCCCTTTGGCAAATCCATCGGTGACAATTACATACTGCGAACCGGTGGCGACTTCTCGCCCGGCGTCTACCAGCCCGCCGGCGGTATTGCCAAAATAGATACTGCTCACCGAAGTGAAAACTTGAATCTGCTCCCACAAATAACGTTCCAGCAGGGGTTGGTCGCCGGCGTTTAGCCAGCCCTGGTGCAGGGCATTGGCATTGATTTGGTTGATGCGAGGCGGAATGTCCAGAAATGTACGCAGGTGCTGTTCAATCTGGGCGTTTATTTCGCGGTGGAGTTGCTGAGCCACCTCATTAACAGCTTGTTGTCCGTTTCGGAAAGAGAGATACCCTACCAACCCGGTCGCCAAAATTACTTGCAGCACAATCGGCACAATCAACACGGTCTGTAAGGGGATTTTGACCAACGGTTTGTTTTGAGGAGAAATGGGGGTTTTTGACATCGAACCACCTCCATTGCCGGAAACCAAGGGACAACCTTCTGAGGATCCTCTACAGTGAGGTATTTGCAAGGAGAAACTGCTAAATATTCAGCCGATCGGAGCGGTCCCAATACTAAGGATAACTATCACAATTATCTCTGGTTAACACATTTTGGCAAGTCAGCGGTGAAACGGCAGGTCTGTGCCTAAAAACAACAGAGGAGAAAAAGGCCCAAGACGGGCCGGGGCTGGTGGGTTGTGTCTACGGTCAGTTGACTCTGGTCTCTAACTCTCGTTGGAGCAGCCCCTTGACCACGATCAAAACCAAAAAGGAGCAGCTAACCAGGATGACCGATAGGGTCAAAGCCACATTCAAATCAAGCTCAAAGCCAATGTAGATGGCCAGGGGCATGGTCTGGGTCCGGCCCGGATAGTTGCCGGCAAAGATGATAGTCGCGCCAAATTCGCCCAGGGCGCGCGCCCAGGTCATCACCGCCCCGCTGAGTAAAGCCGACCAGGCCAGGGGCAGGGTGATAAAACGAAATACTTGCCTCTTGCCCGCGCCGTCAAGAGCCGCTGCCTGCTCCAGGTCGCGATCCACACCGGCGAAACCTAAGGTGGCCGCTTTGACATAGAAAGGAGCGGCGATAAAGGTTTGGGCTAAGACAACGGCAACCTGGGTAAAAGCGATATGCAGCCCCCACACTTCCAGCCATTCGCCGACCAGCCCCCGCCGCCCAAAGGCCATCAACAGGGCTACCCCGGCCACCGAAGGCGGCAGCACCGTCGGCAAATCTAACAGGGTGTCAATCAATCGCCGGAAGGGAAAGTTGTAGCGGGCCAATAGATAGGCCACCGGCGTCCCGAAGAGGATGGTAATGGCCAGGGTGATACAGGTGGTCAGCATGCTCAGGCTAATAGCCTGGATAACTTGTGTTTCACCCAGGTTGGCCAGTAATTGAGCGGGCGGCGTGCGCAGGAATATCGCTGCCACCGGCAAGGCCAGAAAGAGCAGGAGGGGCAGGCTTAACAGCCACCACGGCTCATGCAGCCGGATGGCCGGAATGGTTGACGGTTGGGGGTGCCGTATCCACGGCAGAGTGGATTGAGCCATATTTACCTTCCTCTGGTGTAGGTGTATAACAAACTTCGTAACTACTCAGCCATCAACCCTAATGAGCCACATGACCGCTGACGGCAGACCACCGACCGCCATAATTCGCCCTGTACCCCGTCTTTTCGACGGTCAGCGGTCGACGGTCGGCGGTCACCAGGCCTGTTTGACGTGATGGCCGAGTAGTTACCAAACTTCGTTCATCGCTGTCCCTTCTGGCTAAATGGGAGGTGAACCGGAGTGCCCTATTACCCCGGCTCACCTCTAACCACAGAAATAAGGAGGAGTTTCTGTGGGCGTCAACAGGGAGAATATTGCTGCTTTTTGTTTACCCCTTTTTTCTTTTGATTATATGGTTTGTGGATGCTTATTGATTGAATAGTGATTAAAACAAGGCAGTTTATTTCATCCCAAATTCGGTATTTGTTTGGTGGTCAGGCAAATACATCGGCTCGATCAGGTCACTGCCATTGACAGCGCTTCCTGGCACGTATCCAGCCAGGCCAAAATGGCCTCGATTTGACCCATACGAAACTTATGAACCAGCCAGTCATAAGGTTGGCCGGGCCGCAGCGCCTCGGCCTCTTCTTCCATCTGGCGCAGCCAGGTGCGGCAGACCGCTCGTTGTTGGTCAATCAGCCGGGCCGCTACCTCTGCTCCCTCAAATTGGGCAAAATAGAGTTTAGCCAGGAAATCCAGGCGGAGTTTTCGTCCCTGCGGGACAGGCTGTTGCACCCAATCCTGAAAGGCTTGACGACCGGCCTCGGTTAGCTCAAACATTTTGCGGGGCGGGCGAGCCTCCTGGTACTCGATGGTGGTCGCCACATACCCTTCCCGTTCCAATTTAGTCAACAGAGCGTAGAGCTGGCTTTGTTTCAGCCGCCAGACCAAGCCCAGGCCGGTCGCGTCGGAAAGTAGTTGATGAATTTCATAGCCGTACATAGCCTGCCGGCGTAAGAAACCCAACAACGCAAACTCGGTCGATAAAGGCACGTTTACTCTTGGCATGGTCGTATCCCGTAGGGGATGGCTGAATACTCAATCAGTGAATACTTAGCTTAAGTATAATCTCAAAACGGGTGAATTGTCAAAATAAACAATCTGCCGGAATTACATTTCCACCTTTACCCAAAAGGAGATGAGTTCCGTGCCCTGGTGTTTCGTCTGCTTATAGCGACGTTCCACTTGGATTGTCTTTTTGGTTTTATCCGCCAGCTCCAGGGTATATTCGGTCAGGGAGATTTCTTCAGCCTCGGCAGGGGTCAAGAGGATAAAGCCGCTCAGGTAAAGGTCATAGTTGGGGCGAAGGGTGTAGGTGGGGTTGATGATAAAATGGATTTCGGCGGGGACGGCCAGGTGATAATCAACTTCGGCGATTAGACGGCCTTGCTGTAAGAGCCGGCCTTGTCCTACTAACGTATCACCAGGGTTCATAGCAAAAAACAGAGGGTTGGAGGATTGGAAGGTTGTCCACTTTGTTACAACCCTCCAGTCTCCCAACCCTCATCTTTCATCATTTCACCAAACCAATTTGTCTAACCGGCCAGTAAGAGAACCAAGCTCGACCAACCACGTCTTCCAGGGGGATGGTGCCAAAACTGCGCGAGTCATTGGAAAAGCCGCGATTATCACCCAGGACAAAAATGTGCAAGGGAGGAATGATAGCCGGACCATAAAAGCCGGTCGTTGCACCCGCCAGGTAAGGTTCAGCCAGAGGCCGGTCATTCACAAAGACCTGACCATCGTGGATAGCCACTTCATCTCCCGGCATGCCAATGACTCGTTTGATGAGCAACTCATCACTCTGCTCGTGCAGGCGGATAACCACCACATCGCCCCGCTCAGGGCCGCTCAGGCCCAACCAGTAGCGTATATAGCGATTGTAGGACAGTTTTTCCACAACCAGGCGTTGATCGGTGTGGAGATTCGGTTCCATGCTCTGCCCGTAGACACGCGTGGCTTGCGCCAAAAACAAGTTGATCAGTAAAGCAATAAGTACAGCGGGTACGATGGTCTCCAGAATTTCCCGCACTACATGCAAGGCTTGTTTGAAAAAGGATTTTTTCGGTTTCGGTTCAGTTTCTAGATAATAGTAGTGACGCGGATCAAATTGACCTGGATACATTCACCCTCCGAGATGAACAGGCCACGCTTGAAACATGACCTACTTAATAGGAGTTAGATTGTTCAAAATTCTTAACAAATTACATAATTGAGATTAACGCCGGCCGCCGCGATCACCGCCGCCGCGCCGGTCCCGGTCACCGCCACCACCACGCCGGTCCCGATCACCGCCGCCACCGGGCCGGCGGTCTCGATCACCGCCGCCGCGCCGGTCCCGGTCACCGCCACCGCCACGCCGGTCTCGATCACCACCCCCGCCGCCACTAGGCCGGCGGTCACGTTGGCGTGCTTCTTCCAGGCTCCAGCCTTCCAGCACTGCCGCCCGTGAGAGGCGGATTTTACCGTCATTGTCGATATCGGTCACCATAACCATAATTTCATCGCCCAACTGCACCACGTCCTTCACCGAAGGCACGCGATAATCGGCCAGTTGGGAAATCGGCACCAGGCCATCTGTATCAGGCAAAATCTCGACGAAAGCGCCAAAATCGGTAATCCGCACCACCTTACCCACGTAAATTTTGCCGAGGGTGGCTTCTTCGGTTAGCGACTCAATGCGCGCTGCGGCCTGAGCGCCGGCATCTTGATTGGCCGCAGCAATAAAGACGGTGCCGTCGTCGTCAATGTCAATCTTAGCCCCGGTTTCCTCCTGGATAGCCCGGATCATTTTACCACCAGGGCCGATCACTTTGCCAATCTTGTCGGGGTCAATATGCACCGTAGTAATGCTGGGGGCATAAGGTGATAAGTGATCACATGGCGTAGCAATGATTTCTTGCATCTTGTCGAGGATAAACATGCGGCCATCTTTAGCCTGAGCCAGGGCCTGTTCCATAATGTCCCAACGCAGACCGCTGATTTTGATGTCCATCTGCAAGGCCGTGATGCCCTGACGAGTGCCCGCTACCTTAAAATCCATATCACCCAGGGCGTCTTCGATGCCCTGGATGTCGGTCAAGACGGCGAAATCAGCGCCTTCTTGCACCAGGCCCATAGCCACACCGGCCACGGGAGCTTTGATGGGCACACCGGCATCCATCAAGCTGAGGGTGCTGCCACACACGCTGGCCATCGAGGTTGAGCCATTGGAACTCAGCACTTCGGAGACCAGGCGCAGGGTGTAAGGAAAGATTTCAAAGTCAGGCAAAACGGCAAGCAGGGCGCGCTCGGCCAGGGCACCATGTCCGATTTCGCGGCGGCCCGGCGAACCCACCCGGCCGGTCTCGCCGGTCGAGAAAGGTGGGAAATTATAGTGATGAAGATAACGTTTGATCTCTTTCGGGCCAAGGGTATCGAGCTTTTGCTCGTCGCGCGGCGTGCCCAACGTGGTGACGGTGAGCACCTGGGTTTCACCCCGGGTGAAGAGGCCGGAGCCATGCGTACGCGGCAAAATACCTACCTCACCCCAGATTGGGCGGATAGTTTTGGTATCACGGCCATCGGGCCGGATGCCTTGCTTCAAGATGCGCGAGCGCACCAGCTTTTTGAGGGCATCGCTGAAAACCGCATGCACATCCTTGACCTGGACCGTTTCGTCGGTTTCCAGATGAGCTACCAGTTCATCACGAACGGCATTGACCGCATTCTCACGATCCTCTTTGCTGCCAGCTACGCTCAACGCCGCTTCCAATTTGCCATCCAGGAAGGCCATTACCTTCTGCACGGTTTCTTCTGGAGGAATACTCTGATCAAATTCGCGCTTGGGTTTGCCAACCTGGGCTTGCATCTCTTTCTGGACTCGGATGACATCCTGAATGGATTCGTGAGCCAGCCGCAGGGCGGCGATCATCTGGTCTTCGGGAATTTCGATAGACCCGGCTTCGACCATCAAAATGGCGTCCTCGGTGCCGGCTACCCGCAGGTCGAGCAGGCTGTCTTCCATCTCGGAAACAGAGGGATTGACCATAAATTCGCCATCTTTTAAGCCAATACGGGTTGCGCCGACCGGCCCAGCCCAGGGGATGTCGGAAATCATCAGGGCGGCGCTGGCGCTATTAATCGCCAGGATGTCCAGGAGTTTTTCGCCATCGGACGAGAGGGGGGTGATGATGATCTGCACTTCATTGCGAGAGTTTTTGTTAAAAAGAGGTCGCAGGGGGCGATCGGTGAGGCGGGCCGTTAAGATAGCGTCTTCACCGGGCTTACCTTCGCGGCGGAAGAAACTACCGGGAATACGGCCAGCCGCATACAACTTTTCTTCAAATTCTACACTGAGCGGGAAAAAGTCGATACCCTCGCGGACGCCTTTAGAGGCAGTAGCGGTTGTCAGCAGCAGCGAGTCGCCGGAGCGGAGGGTGACTGCTCCACCTGCCTGTCCGGCCAGCCGGCCGGTTTCAAAGATGAGTTCGTCGTTGCCCAACTTGGCCACAAAACGAAAAGATTGGGATATAGACATAATAAGATAACCTCCTTAGGGTTACTAGGACTCGCCGGAGGTCAGGGACTGGAGAAAATTACAGAGACAGCCTATCTCTACTCTGTCGCTTTCTCCAATGCCTGTGCCTCAGGGAGAGTCGTTGGATTAAGATTTTAATATACAAAACACAAACGAGTAGAAGGGTTTAAAAAACCCGCTCTACTCGTTTGAATTTCCACGACCTAACCATATTTAAGTTGAGTTACTTCCGCAGCCCTAGCCGCTCAACAACAGCCTGATAACGGGTTGGATCTTTACGTTTGAGATATTCCTGGTGATGGCGGCGTTGGCCCACCAGTTTAAGCAACCCACGCCGGGAACTATTGTCACTTTTGTGGGTTTTGAGATGTTCCTGAAGTTGGTTGATCCGCACGGTCAGCAGGGCAATCTGCACATCCGAGGAACCGGTATCACCTTCTTTGGTTTGGAACTCTTGAATAATTTTTTGCTTTTCTTCAGTTGTGAGTGACACGAAACAATCTCCTTCGTTTGTCGGGCACTGGGCCGACCTGGTGTCATATATCAGGCCCAGACCCCTAGTACGTTTGATAGAAATAAATTTGGGTTTGTGGTAGTATGTCTTGCGTGTTACGTAAAAGATCGGACTTTTACGCAACACGCAAGACGTAAAAATTATATCACGGTTTGGGAGGGGTAGCAAATGTAGCAAATTATGTCTTCTTATGCTAAAATAGCAGCATCATCTCATCTTTTTAAAATTTAATCCGAGGGCTAAAATGATGAGCAACTACGATCAAGGTACTATTCGCAAGCTGCTAGTTGAAGTTTTCCCTAATGAGGAGGATTTTAGCTTTTTCTGCGAGGATTATTTTGCTGAAGTGGTGGGAAAATTTACCGAGGGTATGAGCCTGGCTAAAAAGGCGCAAACCCTGGCTCAACATTGCCTTCAAAACAACCAGGTTGACAAGCTTTTGCCGATGCTGGAACGCACAAATCCCGGCAAATACGCGGAATACAGAGGTTTATTATACCTCCCAGATGCGCCTACCCCCTCACCGGATCGAACCCCGGTGGCTCAAGTCGCACCCTCCCTCCCTGTATCCTCATCAGGGCCAGCATCGGTATCGACGGGTAATCTTACCCCTCCAGTTGAGACTCCAGGTGAACGACCTAGTGTATTTATCAGCTACTCACGTCGAGATTCTGACTTTGTCAAGCAGTTGTATCAGAAATTGACCGGTCGGGGTGTTTCCGCCTGGTTTGATAAGGAAAACATTGAGGTAGCCGATCATTGGCGCACGTCAATTGTGGAGGGAATTCGTGATTGTAAAGCCTTTGTGCTGGTACTCTCGCCTGACTCGACGGCCTCGGAAAATGTACGTAAAGAAGTAGACCTGGCCGAACGGTATAAAAGGCGGATTGTGCCTCTGATGTGGCGCACAACCGAGATACCTGTGGCTATGGAGTATCAACTGGCTGGCATCCAATGGATTGACTTCAAGGAAAACGCTTCCCAGGAAAATTTTGGCGAGTTGGCTGATGTCTTACAACAGCTCGTTGGCGGCGCTTCCTTGCCTCAAGCCACCATTGATAAATCCATTGTTAGAGAGTCGACTATTCCGGCGGTTAATAAAGTAGAACCCTCCGCAGGTAGCCCTAAACCCACTATCGGGGGAGTAAAGAGGGGACAAGTTCTCAGCCCGATTGCCATTGGTGGAGCAGTTATTTCTAGTGTAGTGACAACGCTTAATCTGAGCACCGAGAAAAGTGATGATGGCACTAGCGAGAAAGATCGGGTGAATGATGAACTTAAGTGGCTGTTTAGGGCGACAGATAATTTTTTGCAGGTCAAAAAAGGCAGGTTAGAACCCAATCACTCCATTGATGCGCCTATTCCAAGTTATGCTGAAAAACAACCTCAAGCCAATAATCGTTTGCTCAGCAATATAGATAATTTCAACATGGGTATTTGGGAGGGAACTATTGAGTCGGGCCTTAAGCGGATAGATATTCACTTGAAGAACCTGGATATCTTATTAAAACAAGAAGCCAGTAAGGGGAAAGACGCTCAAGGTGACGTATATTTGCAGAACCAACTCAAAGGGGGCCGGATAGAAATCATTAAAGTTCTTCGCGAATTGGCGGAATTGATGAATCAGGCTTATGGGATTTTAGTTACAAGCCCAGAGGAATTGGTAGTTTGGCTAGAACAATAAAGTAGTAACAGTTTTTAGGATAATAAACTCGCCATCGGAGGCATATTTTTTATGAACGTTATCATTCCTCTGGCCGGGTTTGGCACCCGCCTGCGGCCGCATACTTACACCAAGCCTAAGCCCTTGATCAATGTAGCCGGTAAACCGGTGTTGGGCCATATTTTAGATAAGTTCAGCGGGCTAGATGTTGACGAAATTGTCTTCATCGTCGGCTATTTGGGCGACCAGATCGAGGATTACGTCAGCGCCAACTATAAAGTTAAGGCTCGCTATGTGGAGCAAAAAGAACTGTTGGGCCAGGCCCATGCCATCTACCTGGCCAAAGAGTTGGTAAACGGCCCCACCCTCATCATCTTTGTAGACACCCTCTTCGAGACCAATCTCAGCCTGCTGAACCAGGAAAAGAGCGATGGCGTCATCTATGTCAAAGAGGTGGAAGACCCGCGCCGTTTTGGGGTAGTGCTGGTAAACGAGGAAGGGCATATCACCCGGCTGATTGAAAAGCCCAGCAGCATGAAAGATAACCTGGCCGTAATTGGCCTGTACTATGTCAAAGACATTCAGCGGTTAATGGCGGCAATCAAGTTGTTGATGGATCAAAACTTGCAAACTAAAGGCGAGTTTTACCTGGCCGATGCACTGCAACTGATGATTGACGATAGGGCGATCCTGCGGCCTGAAACGGTGAACATCTGGCTCGACTGCGGCCAGGCGGAAACGGTGCTGGAGACTAACCGCTACCTGCTCAAGCACAACATGGACAACAGCGCCGAAGTCGCCTGCATTAATTCGATTATCATTCCCCCCGTTCACATTCACCCTACGGCCAAAATAAAAAATTCAATTATCGGCCCCCATGTCACTATTGCCGCCAAGTGCGAAATCGAAGGCAGCATTATCCGCGACTCCATTGTGGACGAAGAGTCTTACATCAAAGACTCAACTCTCGGCCAATCGCTCATCGGGCGCAAGGCCGACTTGATTGGCCGTTACCGCCAGTTAAACCTGGGCGACTCGTCATATGTTGATTTTGTGTAAAAAAGACCGCCGACGGCTGACCGCAGACCGCCGGTACCCTGATGGGTATAATTTGCCAAAGTCAAGTTGCCTATCGGGTCATTGCCGAAGTTTTTGGCCTGCCTTACACACTCTTACCATTAAATAATTAATAATTCGCAATTCACAATTCACAATTAATTATGCGTTCATTTATTTCAAATCGAGTTCAACAAGTTCCACCTTCCGGTATTCGCCGCTTTTTTGACATTGCGGCGACGATGAATGATGTCATCTCGTTGGGGATTGGCGAACCCGACTTTGTGACCCCGGAGCCAATTCTCGACGCCGGGGTAGCCTCATTGCGGGCCGGGAGCACCCATTACACTTCTAATGCCGGAACGATTGAGCTGCGCACCGCTCTGTCCAGGCACTTGCAACAACTTTACCAGGTTGAGTATGATCCGGCATTGGAAATTCTGATCACAGTCGGCGTGTCCGAAGCCATGTACCTGGCCTTGACCGCCATTCTTAACCCGGGCGATGAGGTCATCGTGCCTCAACCTTGTTTTGTGGCCTACACCGCCGAGGTCACTCTGGCCGGCGGCACACCCGTGCCGATTGCCACCCGGGTAGAAAACAATTTCCAGGTCACGGCCGAAGAAATCGAAGCGGCCATTACCCGCCGCACCAAGGCCCTGCTAATTGGCTACCCAAACAACCCCACCGGGGCCGTGCTGGAACGCTCAACCCTTGAAGCCATTGCCCGGGTGGCTCAGAAGCACGATATTCTGGTTATCTCCGACGAAATTTACGACCGGCTGGTCTACGGCATCGAACACGTCTGCTTTGCCTCACTGCCGGGGATGTGGGAGCGGACGATTTTACTGGGCGGTTTTTCCAAAGCCTATGCCATGACCGGCTGGCGGTTGGGCTATGCCGCCGCCCCGCCTGAAATTTTGGGAGCTATGAACAAAATCCACCAGTACACGATTATGTCCGCGCCGACAACAGCTCAGGAAGCAGCTCTGGTTGCCTTAAAAGAGGGAGAAGAAGCCATCGAGGAGATGCGTCAGCGCTATGATCGCCGCCGCCGCTTGATTGTGGATGGTCTCAACAGTCTGGGCTTAAAATGTTTTGAGCCACGTGGCGCTTTTTATGCTTTTCCCTCGGTGCGCGGCTCCGGCATGGACGATGCCGAGTTTGCCGAACGGCTCCTTGACGAGGAGCGGGTGGCGGTAATTCCAGGCCGGGCCTTTGGCATTGGCGGGGCCGGATACGTGCGCTGCTCTTATGCCACTGCTTACGAGAAAATTGAAAAGGCTTTGGAACGTATCGCCACCTTTGTGCGCCGGCACGGCTAGAGGAATAAGACCTGGCCGGTTTCAGAAACCGGCCAGGTCTGGTCTAAACAAGTTCTCTGGGATTGCCCTAATAACCTCAGTTCGGGATAAGGGAATAGGACACAGATTCACACAGATAAACACAGATTAGGTCAAAAAATTAGGCATGGTTCAGGTTAGATTGACACTTTATAAAACCTGATCCAGAAATTAACCACAAAGGCACAAAGACACAAAGAAAAAATTAAAAAGCCTTCGTGCCTTTGTGTCTTCGTGGTAAAAAGTGTCAATCTAATTTCACGAGATTTCTGAACTATGCCC
>CAZUNT010000175.1:4541-15601 GCA_964622215.1 uncultured Caldilineaceae bacterium | reverse complement strand
TTGTGAGGCTAATCTTTGCAAGTACACCCATCCGCATCCCGCCGGATACTCTGGCTAGAGTGGACCATCCTCATCGCCATCGTCGCTCTGGCCACCTTTCTGCGCTACTGGCGTATTGAAGAAGTTCCCCCCGGTTTCAACTCCGACGAGGCCGTCGGCGCGATGGGCGCCCTGACCACCCTGCGCGAGGGTTTGAAGTATGCTTATGAGGGACAGGGGGGCGCCGGCGCGCTCGGTTTTTATTTTGCCGCCACGGCTTTTTATCTGTTCGGGCCGTCTATTGCCACTATGCGCGGTCTGGTAGCATGGGCCGGAGCGGTCAGCATTTTTGCCAATTACTGGGCCGTCCGTGAGGTATTTCGAATTCACAAGCTCAACCAAGCGCGCTGGCTGGCCGGGCTGTCTACCCTGGGTATGGCCGTGTCGCTCTGGCATTTAAGCACCAGCCGGGTTGTTTTTGCCGGCATCGGCGTGCCTTTCTTGATGCTGCCTTCGGTTTATTTTCTCTGGCTGGGTCTCAATAAAGGACAGCCGACAGCCGGCAGCCGACAGCCGAAAGATATGCTTAAAACCGAGGACGTGCGGCCTGCTCGTGAACACCCCTCTCACAAGAGGGGGTGGGAGTTGTGGCCCTTCGTCGTCAGCGGCATTTTCCTGGGCGGGGTGGTGTATATCTACCTCTCCGGCGCTTTCGCTCCACCTTTCTATGCCGCCTTTTTTATAACCCAGTGGCTGCTTGTCAAGTTCTGGCAAAGGGCAGCCAACTCTCCTATCTCTACGCGAAGCATCCGGTCTCAAATCTCAAACCTCAAATCTCTGATTCCTCCCCAAGCCTACCTCACCTCCCAGTTCTGGCGACTCTTCACCACCGCCTTTGTCGCCACCCTGCTGCTTTTGCCCATGATTTACGTGCTGCTGGCCCGGCCCGACCTGGAAGCCGGAACGACCCGCGCCGGTCAAGCCTTCTTCCTCAACCCCCAAATCAACCAGGGCGACCCGTGGGGGCTGCTCTGGCGCAGTTTTGTCGGCAACTTTGCCGCTTACGGTATCTCGCCGTCATGGCTTATCGGCCAGCCGCCTCGTTTGAGCCTGCCCACCCTCGTCGGCCTCTTTGTGTTTTTAGGCTTTTTAATTGCCCTCTGGCACAGCCTGCGGGGCCGGGCGGCTTATCTCTTCATCCTGCTCTGGTTTGTGGTTATGCTGTTCCCCAGCATCCTCTCTCCAGACGTAATTCCCCACACGCAGCGGACGATTGGGGCCACCACGCCGGTCTACGTTTTGGCGGCTATTTTTGTGGTCTGGTTGTTTGAAACCCTGTGGACGGTGGGGCGTCGCCGGCTGCAACCCCGCCTGGGACAACTGACCTTCAACCGCCTCGCCTGGGGCCTGAGCCTGGCTTTAGCCCTAACCCTGGCCTGGGGTTTCTGGCAAATCAGCGCCGCCGGCCTGTACGGCTACTTCTATACTTTTCCTCAGACCAACGAGGCCAAGGCAGCCTATCACGTTTACGCGGTGGAGATGGCCGAAGAAATCAAGCGGGAGTCTCGGCCTGAAGTGGCTTTTATTTTGCCGCGCAACACGGCCGCCGGGGATATCAATCGCAACTTTACCGTTGACTTTTTGACCGAACTGGCCCAGCCGCCCGCCGCCCACTACTGGGTTATTGATAATGAGGAAACTCTGGCCGCCGATTTGACCGCCGCCGCGGCCAAACACACCATTTTCCGCGTGGTCAAATGGAAAACCTCCAAGCATACCGGGGCCGACCCCAAGCAGGTTATCCCTTACTACCTGGAAAAGTACGGCCATTATGAGCGCAGCGATAGCTTTGAGTATTTCGATATTGACACCTACCTTTTGGAAAAGCCTGGTCCCGATTTCAGCGCCGCCGAAAGCCAACACCCCCTCGGCGTTGACTTTGGCGGGCAGCTTCGGCTGACCGGCTATGCCCTGGGCGACGCCGGCGAGGTGTCCCAGGTGACAACACCCCAGGCTCATAGTCACAACCTGCTCTGGCTGCGTTTAGCCTGGCAAAAAATGGCGGAGCAGCCCGAAAATCTAAAGGTGTCAGCGCGTCTCTATGGCGAGGCCGGCCAACTGGTCACCCAAATTGACAAGCTGCTCCTGAGCAACATCCTCCAAGTGGGCAGCGCCCACTGGCCCACCGGCGCTCAGGAAAACACCTATTTCCTCATCCCGATTCCACCCGCCACCCCGCCCGGCGACTATACCCTCCGGCTGGCCGTATACGGCGAAGAGTCCCAGGCCTGGCTGCCCATTACCACTCCCCACCTGGAAGCGCAGGAGGGAAGTGATATGGCCGGGTTGTTCGCTCTGACCCACTTCGCCGTCGTGCCGGCCAAAACCCTACCTGACCTGACCGACCTCAAGCTGGCCCGGCCGGTCAAACAAGAAGTGCTCCCCGGCCTGACCCTGGCCGGCTTTGAAACCCTGCCGGGGCAGACCATCCGCTCCGGCGATCAGATCGGCGCTTCGCTCATCTGGCAGGCCGGCGCTAAACCTCTACCCGCCGAGGTGGAGATGTCGCTTTCCGTCAAACCGGCCGAAGGCGGCGACGAATGGCCGCTCTCCGAGCCGGTGGGGCTGGCCGGAACTTACCCCACCCAACGCTGGCAGCCCGGCGAACTGCTGCGCGGCTGGCTGACTGCCCGTATTCCACCGGCGCTTGAGCCGGGCGGGTATAAACTCTACCTGCACCTCAGCCTGGCCGGTCAGCCAGGCCAGGAGATGGCGGTGTTACCTATCGGCGACTTCCAGATCGAAGGTTGGCCGCGCCGCTTCGACGCCCCCCAGCCCCAATTTCCGGTTGAAGCCAATTTCAACGGTCAGGCGACTCTAATGGGTTTCGATCTCGAAAATTCCCAGCCTCTCTCCCTTTCTCCCGGCGACACACTCAACCTTAAGCTCTATTGGCGGGCCGAAGCCGAATTTGACCGAAATTATACAGCTTTCGTCCACCTGCTTGGCCCGGATGGAGCACTCTACGGCCAGGTTGACCAGACTCCCGGCGCAGGCGCTTTTCCCACCACCGGCTGGCTGCCCGGCGAATACCTCGGCGACCCTTACGCCATCGCCATTGCGCCCAACGCGCCTCCGGGCGATTATCAAATCGAAATTGGCATGTATGATCCCAACACTAACCAACGCCTGCCAACCCGAAGTCTCGCCGGCCAGCCTTATGTAGATAACAGAATTTTATTACCCGGTCCAACGGTGAAGTAGATTTGCTCTACTGTAATTGCCGAGAGTGCCAAATTTACGCGATAAGAATCGAACTTGCTTTTTCTGGGTCAAATCATCATAATCTGTGGAGGTATAGCTAACAGAGGAGACGATATGATGGGTATGCAGCTTAAAGTAGATTATCCTGAAACGTTGCCAGACGCCCTCCAAAAAACCCCGGCTGAATTTGAGCAAGAAGCTAAAATGGCCATGGCAGTCAAGTTGTTTGAGATGAAACGCCTCTCTTCGGGGATGGCAGCAGAGTTGGCAGGTTTAGACCGCGTCTCATTCCTGCTTAATTTGCACCGATATGGAGTTGCTATGATTGATTTAGAGGAAGAAGAGCTTTTATCGGATCTAGCTCATGCCTGATACGAATAAGATAGTTATCAATACTGGTCCACTAATAGCCTTGGTTGCTGCCTGGGGTGATTTAACTATTCTGTCCTCACTCTATACTCAAGTGTTGGTGCCATTCGAAGTATGCCAAGAAATGTTGGCTGGAGGTGCGGTTCGGTTTGCTGCCGCTCAATTTGAGGCGGCCAACTGGCTACAGAAATGGCCTCACCCTCTTGAAATTGCTCCCATTTATGCCAATTCACTCGATAAGGGTGAGGCAGCGGTGATTCAACTGGCATTGAACGAAAAAATCCAGACAGCTTGTATAGATGAACCAAGTGGCAGACGTATAGCTCGGTTGAGTGGTCTTTCTCTCACTGGCTCAATCGGTATTTTGTTGCGAGCTAAAAAAGAAGGATATTCCTTCTCCATGCAGACGGCTATTGATCGGATGAGAGGTAAGGGTATCTGGCTGAGTGAGCGAGTAATTACTTTTGCACTTGAGCAATCTGGTGAGCAAGCACAATAAACACATGCCGGTTTATATCGGGCAGTTATCGTGATGCGTTCATTACTTCAACTTCCTCGCCTCCTCCTTGCCATCCTGATCCTGATCTACTTTTTCTATTTCGGTTTCTATGCGAATCAACGTTACCTGGCTGCCGAAACCGGCGCTTTTGACCTGGGGGTTTACACCCAGCCCTTGTGGAATTTTATTCACGGGCGCGATTTTGCCGTCTCTCTGATCGAAGATAACGGTCCCATTCGCTGGGCCACCCACGTCGAGCCGATTCTTTTTCTCGTCGTTCCCCTCTACTGGCTCTGGCCCGATCCACGTTTACTGCTCTGGCTGCAAGTAGCCGGGCTAAGCCTGGCGGCGCTGCCGCTGTATGCCCTGGCGGTGCGCCGCTTGCACGGCGAGTGGGCGGCCCTGGTTATCGTGCTGGCTTACTTTTTAATGCCGGCCACCGAAGCCGTCACCCTGTTCGATTTCCACGCCGTCACCCTGGCCCCCCTCTGCCTGCTTTCGGCCATCTACTTTTTAGATCGCGCCCTGGCCGTCCAGGGAAAAAGCTTCTGGCTCTGGCCCGAAGAGAACCGGCCAGTCACCGAACCAGCCACGAACAAAAATATTAGCGCCGCTGCCCCACCCCCCCCATTCACAATTCACAATTCACAATTCACAATTCACAATTCACAATTCTACCTCCTCTCCGCGCTCTTCTTCCTCCTGGCCCTCTCCACCAAAGAAGATATCCCCCTTTACGGGGTGATGATTGGCCTCTACCTCCTGGTTCTGCGCCGGCGCTGGTGGGAAGGGCTGATCCTGGTCGTGGTCAGCGGCGTATGGTTTTATATCGCCACCCAGGTTATCATTCCAGCCTATCGCAGCGAGGGTGGACCTTCCATTTACCTGGCCTGGTTTGAGTCACTGGGCCAGACCCCCCTGGAAATTGTGCTGTCACCCCTCACCAAGCCGGATAAAGTTCTGGCCCTGGTGTTCCGGCCCGGCAGCCTGCCCGCCCTGGGTATGCTCACTTTACCCCTGGCTTTACTGCCGCTGCTTGGCTTCCCATTATTTTTGATGGGCGCGCCCGGAATTCTGCAATTCCTCTTAAGTCAAAACCCCACCTTACGCCAGCTTGAAACGTGGCATTACGCCGCCCCTATGCTCCCCTTTGTGATGCTGGGGACCATTGATGGGCTGGCCCGGGTCAATGGTCAATGGTCAATGGTCAATGGTCAATGGTCAATGGTCAAGGATCGAATGTTGGGTACTGGGGTTCAGGTTACAGGTTGCAGGTTGCAGGTTACAGGTTTCATATCCCACGCCCTACGTTTTATACCTTATCTCCCTCTGTTCATCCTCCTCATCATCTCCCTCCTCTACCACAACTTCCGGGGTTACTCGCCGCTGGCGCAATTGCAGGAATGGCCGGAGGTCACGCCTCACCACCACCTAGGCCGAGAACTGGCTGCTTCCATTCCGGCTGAGGCGAGTGTGTTAGCCCAAGCCCAACTGGTTCCCTATGTCGCCCACCGTTACCGGCTGGGTATTTGGCGCGGCCCCCTCGACACCACCTACGACGCCATCTGGCTCGACCTCAGCCATCCGAAATTTCCGAACCGCTTTAATGCGCACGGCGATCTCCTGACCGGCCTGGCCATCGAGCCGGATTTTGGCTTCGCGGCTGTGCAGGATGGCTACCTTTTACTCAAAAAGGGCGCCCCCCGTGTGCCTCTCCCGGAAGAGTTTTTTACCTTTACCCAATTCGAACACATACCCGGAGAGGCGCAGCCCTTCAACGCCGTCTTTAGCCAGACCCTTAAGCTGGTCGCCGTCAAGCCGGATGTGCGCCGTCTGGCGACCTCGGAAACCGAGCCGCAGGTTATTCTCTATTTTGAGGTTCTCCAAAAACCCGCCGAGGATTATCATTTATTCGTCTATTGGTTTGACCAGGCCGGGACGATACGAGGCGCGACCGACTATCCTCAACCTGCCGTCTTTTGGTGGCCTATGTCCCGCTGGGCAGCCGGCGATCAGCGCCAGGTGCGGGTCAACACCATACCCTGGTGGACGGGTGATCAAACTGTCTTTGGCTACGCCCTGGGCCTGAGCCGCAGTGACGCTCCCTGGAATAAATCCGCCCGCCTTCCGGTCACTCTGGTAGACGACGGCAGCAATCCCCCCGGCGTACGCCTCCTCGACGACGGCAGCCTGATTACCATCGCCGCCTTTCGCCGCCTGGCCGGATTAGCCTATCCTCAACCTTTAACGGGAGTAGGGAGTAGGGAGTAGGGAGTAGGGAGTAAGTCATACCGCATGTCACAGGTTGCAGGTTGCAGGTCACAGGTTATATCGCCCCTAACCCACTACGTATCACGTTTTACGTCTTACGTTTTACGTTACCCCGACATTTTGATTGGCCTGGCCCTATTTGCGGCCGGCCTGTACGCCTACACCGCCACCCTGGCCCCCACCGTACTGGAAGGCGACGCCGCCCTATTCCAATACACGCCCTATGTTTTGGGTGTCACCTACCCCACCGGCTATCCGCTGTACATTTTGCTGGGTAAACTGTGGGTGACGTTGTTCCCCTTTGGCGAAATTGCCTGGCGTATGAACCTCTTTTCGGCGCTCTGTTCTGCCGCTGCCCTGCCGCTGATTTACGGCGCAGCGCGGCGGCTGCTCCTCCCCTCCTGTCAGAACGGGTTTGAGGCGGGCTGGTCAGGCAGGTTCGCTGCTCTCGCCGCCGGGCTGACCTTCGCCACCCTGCCCACCTTCTGGCGCTGGTCCACCGAAACCAAAATCTACGCGCTAAACATCCTGCTGTTCAGCGGCACCCTTTACACCCTGACCAGGTTGCAGGTTGCAGGTTTAAGGTTTAAGGTGTCAGGTTTAAGGTTTAAGGTTGCATCCTTCCTCCTTCCTCCTTCCTCCTTCCTCCTTCCCTTCCTCCTTCTCGGCCTCGAACTCACCGTCCACAGCACCACCGTGCTGCTCATCCCCGGCCTGCTCCTCTTTGCCTGGCTCAACTTACGCTCCCAACTACTCGACAAAAAATCTCTTATTTTTTCTTTCTTGCTCCTTATTCTGCCGGGCCTGCTCTATCTTTACATCCCCCTCCGCGCCGAGTGGTTGATTGCCCGGTACGGTCGTAATGAGGCCATCATGCACGGTCTCCTGGCCGATTTCTACCATTCCGGCCTGTCCGGGTGGGTGCGCTATTTCACCGCGGCCGATTTTACCGGCGGCGTTGTGACGAACTGGGGTCTTGTCCCCGCCCAATTTTTCACCGTCTATATCCAACGGCTTCTGCCCCTCGATTTTCCCAACCTGGCCCTTGGCCTGGGTCTCGTCGGCGGCTTGGCCCTGGCCCTCACCCGTCCGCGTATTTTCTGGCCGCTCTTCCTTCTTTACGCCCTGCCCATCCCCTTCGTTCTCACCTACGGCCAAGGCGAACAATCAGCCTTTCTGCTGCCGTCTTCCCTTATCTTCTCGATTTTTGCCGGCAATTCTCTAATCTTTATTACTCGTCTTATCTCTTACATCTTACGTCTCGCTTGCATATCTCTGGCGGCGTCTTACGCTTCACGCTTCACGCCTCACGCTTCACGCCTCACCCCTCCCCTCCTTTTCCTGGCCCTCACTTTTTTCCTTTTCCTGCCCCAGGCTCAGTACAACCTCAACTGGCTCAAGGCCAAATGGGACCGGGCCGGCTACGATTATTGGGCCGACGCCCTGGCCCATCCCCTGGCCCCGGGTGCGGCCATGCTGGCTCAATGGGGGGACCTGACTTCTTTTTGGTACATGCAGTATGCGGCAGGGCGGCGCCCCGACCTGCGGGGCTTATATCCGCCCACAGCCGAAACAGTCGCCGCTTATCTGGCCGAGAGGAATGGCGAGGTCTACATTGCCGGCCCCAGTTCCAAAGAATGGGCCAGCGCTATTAAAGATCGTTACCAACTGCTTCCGTGGGGGCGGTTGGTGCGCATCGCTCCCCCAACGGTTGACCCTCAAACCCTCCTGCCCGTCACTGCGCACCCCGGTGAAGCCGTTTTCGATCACAAGCTGCGGCTGCTTGGCGTTGACTATCCGGCCCAGGCCGTTGATGGCCAACCCTACGGCGTTACCCTGACCTGGCAGGCGCTGGCCGACCTTCCGCCGGAAACGACCCTCTCCCTCCGGCTGAGCCAGGGTGATGTGATTGCCGCCCAACTGGACGACACCCTGCTCAGCGGCTGGTTTCCCCACGACACCCTGCCAATGGGACAGTATGTTTTAAGTTACGCCTCCATGTCCATCCCGTTGGGCACGCTGCCGGGCACATATCGCCTCCAATTGGTAACTTACACCAACCATAACCAGCCCTGGCCGCTGGCCGATGGCGCGGACTTGCTCGACCTCGGCGAAGTAGAGCTGATTTTACCCGCCCCCGGCGCGCCGGCCGCTTCCATCTCCTTGGCCCCTTTACCCGGTTACGACTTTAACGGCGAGATTAAGTTGGCCGGTTATGAATATACGGTCAGCCGGGTCGGCCAGGGGAAAGGTTTTGGGGTGAAACTTTTATGGCAGGCTCAAAGCCGGCCGGTTGATAACTACACCTTACTGGCAGAGTTGGTGGACCGGCAGGGCCGGGTTCTGCGCTCCGTCCAACAGCCGCCGCTGGGGGGACGCGCCCCCACCTCCGGTTGGCAGCCGGGGCAGTATGTGCGCGACCAGGTCGATTTAGTTTTACCAGCCGGCGCGCCGGTGGGCGAAGAGGCGGTGCGGGTGCAGTTAAGCTGGCAGCGGCCTGATGGTTCCAAACTGGCCGTGCGCCGCTGGCTGCTGCCGCTGGGGGATCAGCTCGATTTGGCCGGGTTGGAGGTGACGGAAAAAGAGGGCCGGCTCTTTACCGTACCAGCGGTGCAGTTTTCCGTAGGGGCCAATTTCGATAATAAGGCGCGGTTGATTGGTTACAATAGTTCACTCCCGGCAGAGTCCGAGTCCAGGCTTAAGCCTGGACTCCGGTTCAGCCGGTCGGCCTGCGCCGCCGGCGCGGAAGCCTGCCGGATTCACTTTGATTTCGTCTGGCAAGGACTGGCCGAGATGGACCAGCTTTACTCCGTTTTTCTGCACCTGGTCGACGAGCAGGGCCACCTAATAACTCAACAAGACAAAGTGCCGGGGATTCGCGGTAAACAGCCGACCACCGCCTGGCTGCCCGGCGAAGTCATCGCCGACCCGGTGGACTTAACCCTGCCCCCTGAGCTTCCCCCCGGTTTATACACCTTGCGTATTGGCCTGTATCTGCCCTCCGGCGGACAGCGCCTGGTTGTGTTGGATAACGCCGGTCAGCCGCTGGGGGATTTTGTGGAGATGGGCACGCTTCGGGTAAGCCCCTAATCAATGTCATTAAGTTAAGGAGGCCAGATTTATCTTAATGACATTGAGCCCCTAATTGATTAGGACTTGTCCTCATCAAACCTAGTTCTAACGAATTTTGTAGTTGCCGGAAAGCCCACACAGATTTCGACAACGAACTCGCCCAATTTACCAATCAATCGCCGTCCCCTGCGCCCGCGTGGAACTCATCCTCCGGATCGATCTCCACCTCCGGCATTGGTCCATACTGACTTTCGTCAAACGGCGGCAGCGGCGGCTCCGGCGCGCCGAGGCCGGCCAGGTGCTGGCGGGCGGCTTGCAGGCCCCAGTGGTAGGCAAAAGGCGGGCCGTCGCACCAGGCCAGGCGATATGCTTTCGTTGCTGCCTCCACCGCCACCGTTTGGTTACCCGCCTCCCGCTCGATCTGGGCCAGCACGTTGAACGCATCCGCATGAAACAACGGATACGGCCCGCGTTCGGCCAGTTCCCACCCCTCGTCCAACAGTTCGCGCGCCGCCTTCAAATCCCCCTGCCGCCGCCGCAGCTCCGCCAGCGCGACCAGGGCCGGGAGCTCTTCTTCAACCAGGTTCACCGCCCGGGCCCGGGTCAGGGCGTGGTGCAGGCGTTCGTCGGCTTTAGTAAAATCGTTCAGTCCAAACGCCGCCGCACCTTGCAAACGCGCCGCGAGAATTAGACCCCGTTCGTACTGCCCCGAGCGTGTAGCCGAAATCCACGCACGATTGGCTAGTTGGTCTGCATCAACGTACGCACCTAACCAAAGATCACGTTGTGCAAGGTAGGAAACTGCAAATCCATCATAATCGTCGATCATTACAAAGATTTGAGATGACCGCCGCAGAGCCAGTTCAGATTCCCGTGCAACACCCCGCGCCGCCAGCGTCGAGCCAAGTCGGTACAGGCTGATTGCTTCCCGAAAGTATTTGCTCAACTCGCGCCCGATGACGAGCGCGCGGCGGGCGGCGGCTTCTGACTCGTGCAGTGTACCCGCCAGATGCAGCGCGTACGACAGGTTGTTCAAGCCCGTACATATTTCTATTGGGTCTTTTCTACTTTCGGAGATCGCAATATATCGGCGGTACAGCGGCGCGGCGCGCCCTGACTGTCCGCTCAACTGATAGCCCTGCGCCAGCGCGTTGAGCGTGAAGGCTTGCATATCTGGCTGGCTCAAGCGCGGCAACTGCTCCACCCCGTCGGGAAAGAGCATCTCCAGCAGCTCGGTCCGCTGGCGGCTGGCGCTCAGGCGGTAGAGGGTGGCATTCTCGATGCGGTCGTAAAACAGGTCGCAGGCATCCTCATATCGCCCCAGGCCAATCAGGGTGTTGTACAGTTCAATCGCGGGGGTGAGGTCTTCGAGGCTGTTGACCTGGCGATAGTCGTCAATCTTGGGCACGGCCTCAAAATGCACTTGCAGGGAGGTGAAGACCCCGTTCCGCGTCTCGGCGGGCAGGCCGCTCCAGACCACGCCGCGCACAATCGGGTGCAGGTCGTAGCGGTTGGCCCGCCGGTCCCAGCCCACCAGCCCCCGGTCTTCCAGTTCGGTCAGCACCGCGTCCAGTTCGCGCTCGTCGGCGACCCCCACCCTGCCCTC
>CAZUNT010000175.1:0-4441 GCA_964622215.1 uncultured Caldilineaceae bacterium | reverse complement strand
GTTCGGTCAGCACCGCGTCCAGTTCGCGCTCGTCGGCGACCCCCACCCTGCCCTCTCCCGACGACGGGGGAGGGGAAAGCACAAACAGCGCGGCCAGCGTATCGTAGCCGGCGGGCATGCGGAAGGCGGCCATTGTCTGCAGCACCCGGCGCGCTTTTTCCGTCAGGCCGGCCAAGGCATATTCGAGCACGTGGGTGCGCGCCTGGACCAGCGGCAAATTGAACGGGTTGAAGTGGGGGTGGGCTTTCTGCCAGCGCTCAAAATCGCCGGGCGCGCGGCGATAAACGGCCACCTCACTGGCCAATGATTGCAGCAGCAGGGGGTGATCCTCGAACTTGTGGAACAGCGGCAGCAGCGTCTCGCGCGAGCCGCTGACCCCAAACGTACGCCACAGGTAAAGCGCGTCGTCGTCACGTAGTCCGCGCAGGAACAGGGCGAAACAGCCGGGCAGCGGCTCGCCGGCCGGCGTCTGCAAATCGGCGGGATATAAACGGGTGCTGACCAGAATTCGGGCCGCACGGACGTGGACGAGTTTGCGCAAAAACGCGCCCGCCCGCGGGTCGGCGGTCTTGCGCAAAAGATGCTGGCCGACGAACGACTGGGCCGCACTTTCGGGCAAGCCGGAGGCCCTGGCAACGTAATTGGCCGTGCGTTGGTCAATGTCGTCGTCGGCCAGGCGGGCCGCGTCCATACGGCCGTAGGCCAGCAGGATCCGCTCCAGGCCGTCGAGCACGAGCAGGAACGGCTCGTGGTCCAGGACGGCCAGCAGTTGGGCTTCACGGTCGGGCGGCGCAAGCTGCTGTATTTCTTCGCGCGGCCGCCGGGTGACATAAGCCAGCGCCCGGGTGACAAAATTCTCAAACGAGGCGTCGCTCTCGTAAAAACTCCACCACATCCGGCCCGCCAGGGGTTTCATCTCCTGGGGGGCGATGTCGTTGAACCAGCTCCAGGTCAGCGCGCTTTTGCCCATCCCGCCGATGGCGACGACGTTCATGATAGAGACCTTTGAGGTCTTAGAGACCTCAAAGGTCTTGACATTCGTTACCCAATCCGTCAGCCAGTTGAGTTCCGCCTGCCGCCCGATCAGCCGGCGCGTTTGCAGCAGGGTGTACGGATGGGCGATGTACACTTCAGGGGGCTGCGGGATGTCGCTGATATAATGGAAGGCGGTGAGGTCGGCTTGGCGGTATTTCGACAGGCTGTTGATGACGTGCGCCCGCAGGTCGGCCGGCGATTTGAAAAAGTTGACGATATTCTCGGTTTGCACCCGGTCTTTGAAGGTTTTGAGTTTGGCCGCCCCCTCGCCCAGCTCCACATCTTCAATTGTGAGCGGATGCTCCTTGTCCATCACAAAAATCAGGCGGGGAATCTTGCGCGCGACGGCGCGGTTGTACTCCATCTCGGTGATGGAAATGGTGTGACCCCGCGGCACATAACCGTAACGGTGGGCAAAGACGCCGGCGTAAATATCCGCCTCGTCCACCAGCTCAAGCGATTTGCCAATCGCCTCATCGTCGCTGGCCGGCAGGTGCTCCATCATCACCGGGAACATACCCATCCGCAGACACGCATCCATCACTTCTTGACGATGGTCGGGCAAATCGCGGGCCGTACTGCTGACCATTACGGTCTGATGTTTGGCTGTCATGGGGGGGACCTCCGGGTTGGGTGGGCAGGGTAATCAAATTCTACCACACCGTTGACAGCAGCTATGGCTGAGTTGAGAGCGGCAAACTAAAGATAAAACGGTTGCCTTCGCCGCCGTAGCCGGGTTCTACCCAAATCCGGCCCTTATGAGCTGCTACCACCAGCCGGCAAAAGGCCAGGCCCAGGCCGGAGCCGCGCCGCCGGTAGTGAGCGTCGTTCACCTGGGTAAAGCGGTTAAAGATACGTTCGTGGTCTTCAGGGGGGATGCTTGGCCCGCTGTTAGCCACGCTGACCCAAATATAGCCCTCTCGCCTCTCGGCGGCCACGCTGATCTGGCCGTCTTTGGGGGTAAATTTGATGGCATTATCAATCAAATTAGCCACAACACGATCAATTTTTTCCTCATCAACCGTTACCAGGGGTAAGCCATCGGGCAGAGAAAGAAAAAATGTGATCCCGGTTCCCTGGAGGGCGATAATCATTCGGTTCACGACCGTTTTAATCAGGCCGACCAGGTCTGTCTCAACCAACAGCAATTCGGCAGCGCCGGCCTCCATCCTGGCTATGTCCAGTAAAGAGTCTACCAGGCGTTTCAGCCGTTCCGTGTTAGTCAAAGCCAAATCCAGAATTTCTCGATTGGCTTGTAAAACCTCTTCCGGCAGCATCATTTCCAACATATTAAGAGCGCCGGCAACCAAGCTCAAGGGATTGCGCAGGTCATGCACAATCAATTCACTGGTCTCCTCGCGGAGGCGCTGAAGTTCTAGCAGTTTTTGCTTTTCGGTTTCCAGGTGGGAAACCTGTTGGGTCAGAGACTCGGCGGTCAAAACAGTGTCAGTGCGGACCGCGTCGGCCTCGCGTAAGCGGGCACTCAGAGCCTTCATGAGACTGACTCTAAGGGAGGGGTTATCGCCGAGCCAGCGTTGAAAATCTTCCTGGCCGATTTTCAAAAGAGAAAGCTCTTCTGTAGCCACCACCGTCGCCGAGCGCGGGCGATCATCCAACAAAGCCATTTCGCCGATAATCTCGCCCACCCCCCGATAACCCAGGACGATAGGAGAACTAACCTCTCCTTTGAAAACCAGCACCTGCCCGGAGCGAATGAGATACATGGCATCGCCCACATCGCCTTCCTTGAAGATAATATCGCCCGGTTTATACTGCTGTTCCACCATCCACTTTGTCCGTAACTCTCGATCAATGGTGGCTAACAGGCTAAGAATTGACGAATTTAGAACGGCGGTGGGTTCTGATGACATAGTATGGATAGTTCGCAGATAATCAAGTTCTTGAGGGGCTAAAGTTTGAACAGTCATAGGGTTGTGCTGGTATTATCAATAAAGGGGAACATTTGGAAAACATGGCCGGTGAAGTGTATTTTCTAAAAAATCAATATCAGGTAAAGTCCAATATAGATTATCGTCTATCATCAAATTTCGCAAATAACCGGCCAAAAACTAGCAGACTTTGACCTTGCGGAACTCCGCTTCCAAGGCATCAACCACCGGCGATGGCCGGGATAATCGAAATTTCATCTTTATCAGCCAGGGAGGTATCCAGACCCCGCAGCGTGCGGATTTCTTTATTGTTGACAAACA
The DNA here is from genome assembly GCA_964622215.1 of uncultured Caldilineaceae bacterium. Lineage (GTDB taxonomy): Bacteria > Chloroflexota > Anaerolineae > 4572-78 > J111 > DSQQ01. The sequence continues at coordinate 1,196 of CAZUNT010000175.1, read as the reverse complement.
CATTGACGTAACGTTTGATTTGACCATCCTGCTCACACAGGTGCGATTTGAGGCCAGGATATTGCGCCTCCAAATGGGTGATAAGTTCACCAAGGGTCGCTCCCCTACCTTCCACCTTACTTTGACCATTAGTATAACGCCGCAGCGGGCTGGGAATTCGGACAGTTGCCATCTTAACTTCTTTTTCCTCACGATTTTTACGATTTATTTCCTGGCTTCAGAAAAGCAAATAAAAAGGCTCATCGTCTACCAAAGTAGACGATGAGCCAGGTTGACAAAACTGAGCCATATCTTACTTGGCTTGACCTGATTGATTAAGTGGCCGTAATCCCCGCCATGTTGTTTTGACCCGCAAAGCGGGGAGAAATCCCTAAAAGAACCCTAACAAGGTCGGGTCTTCCATCATTTCGGGGGTCCACTGCTCCGGCACCACTTCCACTCTGACTTCGCGCCCGCTGGCCTTTTCGGCAGTTTCTTTGACTTGCTGCACCAACCACGGCCCGTAAGGGCAGAAGGGCGTGGTTAACAGCATGCGGATATAAAGCGGGCTTCTTTCCACCTCAACCCCTCTAATTAACCCTAACGTCACCACGTCAAGGTGCAACTCCGGGTCAAGCACTCCCCGCAGCGCTTCCCGCACCGTTTCTTCACTCACACCACCAATCGTTTTGGTTTCTTCGGACATAATCTCTCCTTACTCTTTGGGCGCGATCAAAATATCATCGCCTTCAATTTTGACCTCAAATAACGGCACCGGGGCGAAGGCCGGCATGGTCTGTTCGCCTGTTTTGATGTTGAAACGCGCCCCGTGGCGCGGGCAAACAATACATTCACCCTCTACATGCCCCTCAACCAGGGGGCCGCCATCATGGGTACACACATCGGAGATGGCGTAAAATTCACCGTTGAGGTTAAACAGGCCCACATCCTCATCTTCGTATTCAACCAACATCTTCTCCCCAGGGATCAGATCGGAAGTTTTTGCTACTTTGATAAATTTCGACATCGCTGTTATTTCTACTCTCGATTGATTTTGATTTTCTCACCCCGGCTCGCAGCCGAGATACTCCGAAAACAGTAGTCAGTAGCCAGTAGCCAGAAGGTATTTTCATCATCGGCGACGTGCTACAGGTTCGTGAACACTCCTCAGAAAATAGTTTTCTCAAGCAGAGACCGGTAAGGGGTCAAGGGTGACG
>CAZUNT010000174.1:0-15667 GCA_964622215.1 uncultured Caldilineaceae bacterium | reverse complement strand
CCTCCGGGAGAGTAGGTCATCGCCAACAAGACCTTTTTTTATTCTCTCTTGCTTTGATTCCAACCATGTGTTAGAATAAAGTAGATAACCTGAAAAGTTAATTTAGCTTAGGAGTTGGTTTGTTAGAGCCTGATAGTACGACGCCTATAGTTGTTCTGTTAGTTTTGTTGGCTATCCATGCGTTCTTTGCAGCGACCAAGGAAGCCATCGTTTCCACCCGAAAGTCACGGCGATTACAACTTATCGAAGAGGGTAATCATGCCGCCGAGTTGGTCAATACTCTGGCTGAAGATGCCACCCGCCTATTGACCACCGAACAGTTAGTCCTCAAATTTGTTGGATTTTTCATCATTGGCCTGGCGGCTTTTGTGTATACGCTGCCGCTGGCGCAAATCTTTGCCATTCATAGCCTGACAGCCATGATTATTATTACTATTGTGGCTGTTTTGGTAACCCTCATCTTTGGTGAACTCATCCCCAGGGAAATTGCCCGTGGTTACGCCGAGCCGATTGCGCTTTGGTCCATCTATCCCTTTACTATGCTCTCACACCTGGCAGCTCCGCTCGCTCGATTTATCACCAGCATTGGGCGACTATTGACCGGGCGCTGGGACGCCCCAGATGATTACAATCTCAGCACGATTACCGAAGAGGATTTGCGTACCTATGTTGACGCCAGTGAAGAAGGTGGTCTCCTCGAAAAAGATGAAAAGGAGATGATTTACTCCATCTTCGACTTGGGCGACACCGTAGCTCGTGAGGTAATGGTGCCACGTATTGATATCGTGGCTGTCGAGGCCGACAGCCCGGTCAGCGAGGCGCTTGATACTATCTTGGAAGCCGGTCATTCTCGCGTGCCGGTTTATGATGACAGCATTGATAATATCGTCGGTATCCTATACGCCAAAGATTTACTGGCCCACTGGCACAAAGGCGGCCAGCCACGGCCCGTACGGGGCCTGGAGCGTGAGGTTTATTACGTGCCGGAGACCAAGCCGGTCAGCGATCTGCTGCGCGAGTTGCAAACGAAAAAGGTACATATTGCTATTGTCGTAGACGAGTATGGCGGCACGGCCGGGCTGGTCACCATCGAGGATATTTTGGAGGAAATTGTCGGGGAAATCCAGGATGAGTATGATGTAGAAGAGTTTTATATGGATCGTATCTCCGAGAGCGAGTACATTTTTAGCGCCCGCGTGGATTTGGATGACATCAATGACCTTATGTCGGTCGATTTGCCGACTGACGAGAGCGATACCCTGGGCGGCCTGGTTTATGCGATGCTGGGGCGCGTGCCGGCGATTGGAGATACGGTGGATGTGGGTGATTTACGTTTGACGGTGTTAACGGTCGAGGGACGGCGAATCGGCACAGTCCGGGTTCGACGGCTGCCCAATGGCGAAACTGATCAAAAGAGTAGTACCAGGGAAAAAGAAACGACCACCGCCCCGAAAAATCCTTCAACTTTAGTGAGTAATCCCCGCAAGGTAACTTCCGGTTCGTGAGATAAAAGGTATGATTGAGACAAAAGACTCGAGCCAGTGGGATTATTTATTTAAACGAGCCGGCGAGGCCAGGGAAAAATCCTATTCACCTTATTCCCACTACAAAGTTGGTGCGGCCCTGTTGACGAGCAGCGGCCAGATTTATACCGGCTGCAATATCGAAAATGCCTCCTACGGTCCTTCTGTTTGTGCGGAACGTACGGCAATTTTTAAAGCCGTTTCCGAAGGGGAGCGCAACTTTACTGCTATTGCCATTGTAACCAGTGATGGCGGCATGCCCTGTGGGGTTTGCCGCCAGGTTATCCGCGAGTTTGCGCCGAATTTGACCGTTATTGTGGGTAATATGGAAGGTAAGTATCAAGTATTCACCCTGGCCGATTTGCTCCCCCACAGCTTTGGGCCGGAAAACCTGCTAGAAAGGTAATGCGCCTTCGAGTGGGTGATGCGTAAAATCCGATCACGAGTCTGTTACGCCTCACGTTCTCCTTGCTTCTCCCCTCTGCCGATAGTATAATCTTCCCTTATGACTAATGAACGGCTATACCGGACCGACGCTATTATCCTGCGCCGCGCTGATTTTGGTGAAGCTGACCGGCTAATCACCGTCTTCACCCCGGAGCGGGGTAAATTACGCCTGCTGGCGAAAGGCGTCCGCAAAACGACCAGCCGCAAGGCCGGGCATGTCGAGTTGTTTATGCTGACCGATCTGCTGGTGGCTGTGGGTAACACCTGGGATATTATCTCTCAGGCCGAAATCGTCGAAGCCTACCGGGAGTTGCGGGAAGACCTGGACAAAACCGGTCACGGCTACTACCTGGCCGAATTGGTGGATCGCTTCACCGAAGAGCATGACCCTAACCCGCCGCTCTTTGAACTCTTGGCGCTGACCCTGGCCCGCCTGAATCACCTGGATGACCCTTTCATCACGCTGCGTTATTTCGAGTTGCACCTGCTCAGCCTGACCGGCTTTCAGCCGCAATTGCACTTCTGTGTCACCTGTGGCGAGAGCCTGGAGCCGGTGGAAAACTATTTCCACCTGGTTGACGGCGGTGTGCTCTGTCCCCGGCACGGGGAGGCTCGCCCCAATGCCGAGCCGCTGCCTCTGCCGATACTCAAGGTGCTGCGCTATCTGCAAACCGAGCCGTGGGAAAAGGCGGCCAAATTGCAGCTCACCCCGGCCACCCGGCAGCACGTGGAGACCCTGCTGTTTAATTACATCACCTTCCTGTTGGAGCGACGTTTGAAAAGCGTCGAATTTTTGCGGCAGTTGAAGCGGGAGGGCGCGAAGCGCGAAGCGTAAGACGTGAGGTTCGATTCACGGATAGGACGGCCAAGTGGTAGCCAAACCCCAGAAACATTATAGCCCTGAAGAATATCTAGCCCTGGAAGAAACGGCGGAGTATCGCAGTGAGTATTACCGGGGCGAAATTTTTGCCATGTCCGGTGGATCAGCTAACCACAATCGAATTGCTGGAAATCTGTATATGGCCTTGCGTGATGTATTTAGGGGCAAACCTTGTGAAGCCTTTATCACCGACATGCGTTTGCTGGTCAAGAAGAACGGCTTATATACCTATCCAGATATAATGGTAGTTTGTGGTTCACTTACATTTGCTAAGGGACGGACTGACACAATTACCAATCCAATCGTGATTATTGAGGTTCTATCAGAGTCAGCCCAGGGGTATGATCGGGGGGCCAAATTTGAGCTTTACCGGGCGATTGATTCCTTGCAAGATTACGTCTTAGTTGATCAGGCCCGTGTTCACGTGGAATATTTTCGGAAGTTAGAGGATGGCCGGTGGTTGTTGACGGAATTTAATGACCTTGAAGCGGTATTACGGTTGGAGTCGGTGGCGGTGGAGATACCGCTGAGACGGGCTTATGAGCAGGTGGAGTGGGAGAGTTAAAACTTGCTCATCTATGATTTGTCTCTATTCATACAAATTTTTCGGAGGATGTCAGGGCAAAAGGTGGGATTGTGTATTCCTGTAGCAAAGGAGTTAAAAAACAATGGAGAAACTCATGACCTTTGGCGAAGTTTTAGAAGCTATCGCTCAGTTGTCTCTTCTGGAACAAGAATCGCTGTTAGAAGTTGTGCATCAACGGGTTATCGAGCAGCGCCGGGTAGAATTGGCCCAAGAAATTCAGGAAGCCCGACAAGAATTTGAGGCAGGTCAGTGTCGCCCGACAACGCCAAATGAATTGATGGCGGAGATTCTAGCGTGAAACGCCAGTTGTTACGTTCCAACGCCTTTGTGCGAGCTGCCCGGCAAATAGTGAAAAAGGATGCCCATGTTGCTGAGGATATTCGATCTGTTTTAGAGTTGCTGACCGAAGATGCTTTCCACCCCCAATTGCGAACCCACAAATTGAAAGGTAAATTAGAAGGTTCGTGGGCGTGCAGCGCCGGGTACGATTTGAGAGTTATCTTTAAATTTGTCCGCTATGAAGAGCAAGAAGCCATTCTGCTAGAGACTATTGGTACGCACGAAGAGGTCTACTGAGCCAAATTAAAAACGTAAATCGAGGAGAAGATGACCAAATCCCTAAACTTTCAACAAATCATCATGACCCTGGGCAACTACTGGGCCGACCAGGGCGCGCTGATCTGGCAGCCCTACCACGAAACCGTCGGCGCGGGGACGGCTAACCCCGGCACGATTCTGCGGGTGCTGGGGCCGGAGCCGTGGAACATTGGCTATGTGGAGCCGTCTTTTCGCCCGGATGACGGCCGTTTTGGCGACAATCCCAATCGCATGCAGATGCACCACCAATATCAAGTCATTCTCAAGCCCGATCCCGGCAACCCGCAGGAACTTTACCTGAACAGCCTTTTTGCCCTCGGCCTCAAGCGGGAGGAGCACGACATCCGCTTTGTCGAGGATAACTGGGAAAGCCCAGCTTTAGGGGCGTGGGGCCTGGGCTGGGAAGTGTGGCTGGATGGGATGGAGATCAGCCAGTATACCTACTTCCAGCAATCCGGCGGCTTCCCGCTCGACCCGGTGGCCGTAGAATTGACCTACGGCCTGGAGCGCATCGCCATGTACCTACAACGGGTGGAGCGAGTCTGGGATATTGACTGGGACGGCCGCCAGACCTACGGGGATATTTTGCTGCGCCAGGAAATTGAGCACTGCGAATATGATTTCCACGTAGCCGATGTCGAAGGGATGAAGGCAGCTTATAATTTTTATGAGGCCGAGTCGAAGCGCTGCTTGCAGTACGGCCTAGTTATTCCGGCCCACGATTACGTACTCAAATGCTCCCATACCTTCAACATTCTCGATACCCGCGGGGCTATCGGCGTGACCGAGCGGGCCGGCTACTTCGCCCGCATGCGCCGGATGTCGCATGATGTGGCCGCGGCTTTCGTCGAACAGCGAGAGAAATTGGGCTTTCCGCTGCTGAAGTACATGCCAGAACGACCGCCGACCGCCGACCTTCGACCGCCTCACATTTCACGTCCTACGTCTCACATTCCACATCCCACATCCTTTTTGTTGGAAATCGGCTCCGAAGAGCTTCCTTCTCACGATGTGACTGATGTATTGGCTTATCTACAAGAGGCTGCCCCTAAGTTCTTGGCCGACTTACGGTTGAGTTACGATAATATCCAAGTGTTTGGAACGCCGCGCCGCCTGGTCATTTTTGTAGACAACCTGGCCCCGCGCCAGCAGGATTTGGAGGAAATTGTGCGCGGTCCTTCAGCTAAGGTGGCCTTCGACGCCGAGGGCAAGCCGACCAAAGCGGCGGATGGTTTTGCCCGCAGCAAAGGCGTGGCTGTGTCGGCCCTGGAAAGGCGCGAGATGGACGGCGGTCAGTATGTCGTCGCTACGGTGCGCACGGAGGGCCGGCCCACGTTGGAGGCCATGGCCGAAAATTTGCCCAATTTCATCCGCTCGATTAATTTTGGCAAGTCCATGCGCTGGCTGGCTTCGGCCCAGGTAGGCGAGGCGATTGCCAAGACCACTTATAGCCGGCCCATCCGCTGGCTGGTGGCTTTGCTAGGCGATCAGGTTGTGCCCTTTGAATACGCCGGCCTGGCCAGCGGACGGGTCACTCGCGGCCTGCGGCCGGAGGGATCGCCGGATATAGAAATTGTCAGTGCCGCTGCTTACCTGACCACCATAACCGGCCAGCGGGTGATGGTCGATCAGGAGGCTCGCCGGGCCGAAATCAAGCGGCAATTGGAAACTGTCGCCGCCGAGGTGGGCGGACGCGTACCGGATGAGCCGGCCCTACTGGAAGAGGTTACCCACCTGGTTGAGCAGCCGACGGCTCTCCTGGGCCATTTTGAGGAAAAGTATCTGGCCTTGCCGGGGCCGGTGTTGATCACGGTTATGAAAAAGCACCAGCGTTATTTCCCTGTGGTCAAACCTGACGGCGCCCTTTTACCGTATTTTATTACCGTGCGTAACGGCGGCAAAGAGCATCTCGACATCGTGCGCCAGGGTAATGAGGGCGTGCTGCGTGCCCGCTATGCCGACGCCGAATTTTTCTTCAAAACCGACACCTCTAAAAAGCTGGAGGAGTTTTTGCCCCGCCTCGACACCTTGACCTTCCAGGAGAAACTTGGCTCGATGCTGGACAAGAGCAAGCGCCTGGAAATGCTGGCTCCGCAAATTGGCGAGCGCCTGCAACTGACCGCCGCCGAAATGAAAACTGTCGCGCGGGCCGCCCGCCTGTGCAAAGCCGACCTGGCGACCAGCATGGTCGTCGAACTGACCAGCTTGCAGGGGATTATGGGCTACGAGTACGCCAAGCTGTCTGGCGAAACTGAAGAAGTGGCCGCGGCTATTGTCGAGCATTATTATCCGCAGACCAAGCTGCCTCACGAACGAATAAGCAAACCCGGCCTGACCCTGAATTTGGCCAACCGGCTCGACAGCCTGTGCGGCCTGTTTGCCGTCGGCAAAGCGCCCAGTGGGTCCGCCGACCCGTTTGCTCTGCGCCGGGATGCCCTGGCGGTTGTAACCAATCTGCTGGAAACGGCCACTAATTTCAGCGTGATGGCTGGTTTGCAGATGGCAGCCAGGCTGATGCCGGTAGACGCGCCGGAGAAATCCCTGGCCGAAACCGTCGAATTTGTCAAGCGGCGGCTGGAAGGGGTGTTGAAAGAGGATTATAACCTGCCGCATGACGTTGTCCAGGCGGTGCTGGCCGAACGGGGTGATAACCCCTGGCTGGCCTTGACCGCCGCCCGTGACTTGGCGGAGGCGATTGCTCGCCCCGACTGGCTGGACACATTGAACGCTTATGCCCGCTGTGTCCGCATCGTGCGCCCCATAGCCGAGCGGTACAGCGTTAAACCCGATCGGTTTACCGAGGCCGTCGAGAGGGATTTGTATGCGGCTTACCAGAAAGCCAGGGCTACTCTATCGCCCGGCTCATCCATGGCGGCGGTGGTGGCGGCTCTGCGGGAAATTTTGATCAAGCCGATCAACGCCTTTTTTGACGGTGTGTTGGTTATGGCCGAGGATGAAGCTGTTCGCCAGAACCGGCTGGCCGTGCTGCAAGATATTCGAGATTTGACTAAGGGGTACGCGGATTTTAGCGAGCTGCAGGGGTTCTAAGACGACCGCCGACGGTGGACGGTTGACCGCTGTAAGAAAAGAGAAACCCGTTTTCCACTTTTGTGGAAAACGGGTTTGTGATTCATAAGCGTATTGAACGTAGAATGAAGTCAAAGTCGGTCAATTTTCTTTTGGATAGCCTGTTTGTCTGCCTGAGTTTTGGCCAGGGAAAGAGCTTCTTGAAAATTTAGATTTGCTTTTTCGTTGTCAATGCCTGTGTAAAGCTCGCCAAGCAGGGTAAAGTAAAAGTGGTTGTCGGTCAACTTTAACTTTTCAGCTTCGATGATGGCTTCTTCTTTCCCGTTTGCTTTTGAAAGCGCATAAGTCCGGTTGAGCGCGGCAATAGGAGAATATTCTATTTGCAGGAGTTGATTGTAAAGCTGCAAAATATTTTCCCATTTTTCTGTGGTGTCGGCTTTTTTGGTGTGCCAATAGGCGATAGCGGCTTCCAGGTGATATTTTGAAATTTTGTTTCCACTGGCCGAACAGTTTAAAAAATATTCGCCCCGGCGGATCAAATCGGCATCCCATAGGTTCGTATCCTGGTCTTCATAAAGAATGAGTTCACCATTTTTATCCAAGCGCGCTTCAAATCTTGAAGCATGAAAGCACATCAAAGAAAGCAGCGCATTTACCTGTGGCTTGTTGGTTTGTTGAGTTTCAACCAGCATGTAACATAGGCGCATCGCTTCCAGGCAAAGCTCCTGGCGAAGCGTTTTGTCCTGGCTGATTGAATAATAGCCCTCGTTAAACAGCAAATAAATGGTTGTTAAGACAGCTTCCAGGCGCTCATCAATTTCAGTGGCGGCGGGAAGTTCAATTTTAATTTTTTCCTGCCGAAGTTTTTCTTTAGCCCGGTATAGCCGCTTATTGATGGTTTCTTTGTTGGTTAAAAAAGCGTCGGCTATTTCCTCAATGCTGAAGCCGCACAGAATGCGCAGCGATAAACCGATCTGGGCTTCTGGGGAAATGGATGGATGACAAATGGCAAACATCATCTGCAATTGGCTGTCGTTGATGTTTTGCGGAGATAAATCAAGCTCTTCCTCGTCAATGACGGGGCCGGCGCTTTGTAAGCCCGGCATAATTTTGTTTTCAAAGATGGAATGACGGTGCAAATGATTTTTGGCTTTATTCTTGGCCACATGGTAAAGCCAGGCGGTCGGATTCGGTGGAATACCTTTTAGCGCCCACGTCTCCGAGGCCGTCAGAAACGTGTCGCCAGCAATATCTTCCGCAAATTCGATTTGGTCAAAGCCAAAGTGGCGGCACAGGACCGAAACAATTTTCCGGTATTCGGTTCTGAATAGATGTGGTATGAATTCCGGTTGGTTGGTCATAAACTAATAAGCTCCCAGACTGGTGGGAGCTTATTTTACCTCCATACCTCAACTCACCGCTTTCTTCACGAGCGCGCTGATCCTTGTCTCTTCGGCGGCGGTCAACTCCTTCAGCGCGAAGGCGGTCGGCCACATGGCGCCTTCGTCGAGGTTCGCCGTGTCGCTGAAGCCGAACGTCGCGTACCTGGCTTTGAACTTCTGCGCGCTTTGGAAGAAGCAGACGACCTTGCCGTCCTTGGCATATGCGGGCATCCCGTACCATGTTTTCGGCGAGAGGGCTGGCGCGCTGGCTTTGATGATCTCATGGGGCCGCTTGGCCATGGTGCGATCCGGTTCCGACATCTCGGCGATCTTCGCGAGCACGGCGCTTTCCCCGTCCGCCTTGTCGGCCTTCAGCTCTTGGGCGTGCTCCTTCATCGCGGCTAGTTCCTCGTCCGTGAATCCCTTGGACTTCTGGTTGATCGCGGTGGTGCTCTTGGCGGACTTCTGCGTGTCTTTCATTTTACCACCCGCTGATCTCTCTAACTTCTACGTTTCCGCCTACGGTCAGGATTGGACAGCCTTGGGTCAATTTGGCCGCCTCGTCAAGAGATTCTGCTTTAACCGTGCAATAACTGATGAGCGTTTCTTTGATTTCGGTGTACGGCCCATCGGTGATAACCCCATTCGTCTTGACCATTTTACCGCTATTGTTCAATCGTTGCCCGGGAGCCACCCATTTGTTTTGCGCCGCTATGCCGCCGATCCAGTCCTGCCATTTTTTGGCCATGGCCTGCCATTCTTCCGTATCCTCCTGAGGCATCACCTCATATTCGCCTCTGAAGAGTAATAAGAATTGTTTCATTTTGGTCTCCTTCGGTTTTATTATTGAATGATTGAATTACACTCTTATAACAAATGAGCCGACAAAAATTGGACACATTCAGAACTGGATTTCGACGGTGGTTTCCATTGTTGTGGTCTGACCATCCTTAGCATAGACAGTGGCGTGTAAGGTGTGAAAACCCGGCTCCACCGGCTGGCCGCTGAGCCAGGTGTAACCATGATCGGCAAAGACCCAGATGTTGCAATCGGGTTTGCCGCCGCTAAAGGCACAATAAGCCGGGTCGTTCTCCGTGCGCTGGTAAACCTTTTGCCCATCTTTGATGATCCGCAGGTCAACCCGGTCGATGCCTGCGCCGTCATTGACGCCGTCGGTAGAAGCGAATACTTGAAAAACGAGGGCACCGTCTATAAAATCCGAGGCCGTGCCCGGCCCGGTCTGGACAATTTGGGCGATGAGGTCTGACGATCCGAATTCACCCTGGCCTTCAACCCCTTCAATTCTGAAATCAAACTCCCAATTAGCCGAAGGGCCTTGCTCGGGATTTATCCTGATTCGCACAAAGTGATAGCCATTGACAATTACTTGATCCTCAAACGGCTCCGGCCATCTGTAGGAATGCTCGGCAAATGTCCAGACGTTGCAGGGCGGGCCGTTGTCGCCAAAAAGGCAATAGGGCGCGTTTTCCTCGGTGCGTTCGTAAAAAATGGTGGTTCCCTCAAAGTCGCTGATTTCAAAACGTACGTTATCAATCCCGGCCCCGTCCGTTTGTCCTTTACTTTTATCAAATGCTACTACATTAAAGACCAGTTGATCCCGGAAAACCAGGTCATTATAATCTAACTGGCCTTGAGTATAACCGGGAAAGACCACGCCTCCGCCGATATTGTCGTTCCCGCCGCCGGGTGGCTCGAAAAAGGCAAAGGACTCAGGCGTTGGCGAAGGTGTTGGGGTTGGTTGGTCTGGGATGGGGGTTGGCATAGGGCTGGATGTAGGCGTCGGAGGAATAGCCGCTGCCGGGGGGAGGCTGGCCGGATCAAAGTTACAAGTAATAAATTGAGGGTCGGCGTTTACCCAGCCGATTTGGTTGCCAGCCTGCACCTGAATCCACTGCCCCCCTGGAAAGCCAACTGAGCTGAAGGCCAGCGGCGACAAGGCCATCCCGGCGAGAATGGACATAACCGGCGGCTCATAAGCTACACCTGGCCCGGAGCGCAGGTTGAGCGATTGGGCAACAACTGTACACACAGGCATAGCAGCCGGCAGCGATGTTGGCGTTTCAGCCAAGGCTGAGGCCGGCGTGGTAGCCGGCACGATCGCTGCTTCGGCGGTTCGGGTGGCAGCGACGGCTGTCTCTACGGCGGTATTCAACGCGCCCTGACCCGGCGTCGGCGGTGCGCCAGTGCAACTCGCTAAAAATAAGGCTACTGCCAAGAGGGAGATCATTTTCTGGATATTCATTATTATCCTTCCTCCAAAGCCAGACGATTTTTTCTTACCTGGTCCGCATAAGGCCGGCAATAAGTATTAATGATATTTTTGAGGAGTTCATCGTAAGGGTTGCCACCTTTGGCAGCGTCACCTTGAGCGATACAAGCGGTATAAGCCTCTTCTGCTTTTTTATAGAGAGCCATACTTTGAGCCTTATCACCCTGGTTCTGGCGCATAATGGCCTGTTCGGCGTAAGCGGCCCCCAGGGCTACATAAGCATGTCCCAACGAACGGTGCTGCTGTGCCGCCATCATCGGCTCCAGGGTGGCTTGAATTTCACGAATGGCCCCGTCCAAATAGGTCATAGCCTCGTCATAATGGCTCAATTTATAGTAGGTATCACCCTTAAGCTGGTAAGCCACGGCCAGGCCAAAACGGGCTTCCAGAGGAACCTGTTCCCCCGGCAGTTTACGGGCGTTAGCCAGCGCCAGCTTATACTGTGCGATAGCCGACTCCGCCAGAGTCAGACTTTGTGGCGGAGATTGAGACTGGACCGCCCGCGCCCGCTGGAAGAAGACGCCGCCCAGCCCCAGATAGGCGCGGGCGTAGTCAGGGTTGCTGCCTAAAGCCTTTCTAAAATATTTTTCCGCCTCTGTTCGCGCTTCTTCTGCCGAGGTGAAGACCTTTTGGGCCTCTTCCTCGCTCCGGCTTAAAAAAAGCGCCTCTCGGCCAATGAAATAATACAGGATTTCTTTGCCCTGCCCTCTTTCCCCCCAATCCTCCAGGTCTTTTTCAGCCTGCTGAAACGTTTTTAGGGCGGTGGTGGTTTTGCCGGCTAAGTCCCAAATAAAGCCCAGCGTGAACCAACGGAGTGCTTTCGCCCGTAAACTTACTTCCGGTTTAAGCGAAGCGATCAGCACCGGATCGCCAATGTTGAGAGGGAGATTGAGCGGGATCGGCGCGCCCAGTTGGTAAGGCCCGCTGATCTCGTCAATCTCGTCGGCCTCGCCTCGTAACTGGGTGACGTAAAATTCCGGAACAAAGCTGGTCGTGTTTTCCCCTGCAACTAGATTCCCGTAGATCACCAGATTGGCGTTGATTTTCCTGGCCAGGGCAGCCGCCTCTGCCTGGGAGGAAATGACGCCGATTAGAACCCGCTTTTCGGTCCACCCCAGGCTGTCGTGCCATACCGTCACCTCACTGTTTTGCGGTAAGTCTTTATACTCATTTTTTAATTCGGTGAAGATCCACTGGCTCAGTTGTTTCCCATCCTCGGAAGGATGGACCTGGCCGTTGGTATCCTTTTGGCCAATTTCGGCCACCACCACGTTAAAAGAACCACTGGGCATTTCCGTTGGCCCCAGTTGGCTCCACCCCAACACGAGCGCCACTGCGACCAGGAGGAAGAATAGACCCAGCAAGGGGATAGCCGGAATCACCAGGGTTCCAATCTGAATTTTTGTCCCCGAAATGATTTCCGTTCTACCGCCAGGGGCGCTTAACGTTAACGGGGCAAGCTGCTCCTCCAGCCTCTCATCTGAGATTTCACCCGCCAGACGGGACTTCACCAGCCCAATGGCGGTTTGGTAATCCTCAATCTGGTTAAGCAGGTCGAGTGGAGCACTGCCGCTATAACGAGCCTCGCGCTCCCGTAGGGTATTTAACTGGCGGTGGAATAGTTTGAGGTGTCGTTTGAGTTCGACTTCGTTCAAGGGTGACTACCTCAGTAATTGTGAATGGTGAATTGTGAATTATAAACGGTTAAGAGAAAAACATTTTTTACGATTGGCTGTTCAGAGCCGGAGGCCCCCCTGAGGCAACTGGCAATTTTTTGCAGGCAGCAATCGGTTAATTCAATAGCTCACGACATAAAAATTATAGCACGTACTGGGGGCAGTGACAATAGTTTATTTGGGGACTACTTCGCCGCAAATTCTGGCGTGACGACCGGGCCGGGGGGCGGTTCACGTTTGGCCAGGGTGGCCAGTTCATCGGCGCGACTCTTCAAACCCAGAGTCAAGAGGACCATGATAATTCCTGCCAGGGCCATCACCCCATAGGCCGAACTATAGCCAAATACACCCCCGCCCATACTGGCGGCCACAGCCCCCACCAGCGCCCCGTTGATCAACTGGCCCACGCCGGTAAAGAGGGTAGAAATGGCTTGAGCCGCGGCCCGGTCCTCGACCGGGGCTTCGGTGAGCAGAATGTAGCGGATGGGTGCGCCCATCAGCGCCGACAACCCCAGCCCAATAAGAATATCGGCCCCCATAAAGATGAGCCAGGTTTGGGGGAAAAAGTACAGCAAAAATAGACCGACGGTGAGCAGGCTGGTCCCGCTTAAAATGACCACTCTGGAGCCAAATTTATCCAGCATCCGCCCGGAAACCGGAGCGCCCACGGCCAGGGCTAACACCAACGGCAGCAGCAGAAAGCTGGCGTTGGATTTGCTAATGGCAAAAGCAGCCACGGCCAGGGCCGGGATGAAGACCACAGCCGACTCACCCAGTCCGGCCCCCAGTGACAAAAAACTGACCAGGGCCACCTGGCGCGAGCCGAACAGCCGCAGCCGCAGCACCGGGTCGGCGGCGTTACGTTCGATGAGCAGAAAAATGGGCAAAAGAATGATTGCCAGGGCCAGCGGAGGCCATACTCGGAGCCTGGTCACACTGGCCCAAAAATGGGCGGTATCAACCTGGGTCAAGCCATAGGTCAAAAAACTCAGCAGGAGCGCCAAAATTGCCATACCGGCCCAATCAAAGGGACGGCGAGTTGGGGCAGGTACACTGGGCAAAAGCGGCGGGGCAACTACCATGACCACCAGCGCCACCGGCAGGTTGATGGCAAAGAGCCAGCGCCATGAGGCCAGCAACAACACCCCGCCGATAATCGGTCCAATAATAAAGGCCAGCCCAAACACAGCGCCGATCAAGCCCAGGGCGCTGCCTCGTTTCTCCGGGGGAAAGGTATCACCAATCACGGCAGAGGCGACCGGAAAAATCCCTCCCGCTCCTAACCCTTGAATGGCCCGGCCAACGATAACCAGGGTAAATGAGGGGGCTATCGCTACCAGGAGAGAACCCAGGGCAAACAAGATCACGTCGGCCAAATACACCGAGCGCCGCCCCAATACGTCTGACAGCTTGGCCATCAGGGGAGTACCGATCAGGTCAAATAAGACATAGATGGTAAATAGCCAGGTGACAGACCGGTCATCTATGCCAAAATATTCGCGGATGGTGGGCAGGGCCGGGCCAACGATGGCAATATCGAGGGCCGCCATCAGCACGCCGACAAACAGCACTCCTAACAAACGGTTGCGTTTTTGATTATCCCCTACGGGATGCGAAGCGCTATTCATGGCCTTATCCTTATCACGGGGTCAGGGTCAGAATGGCCAGCCACAGGCAAAGCTGAAAAGTTAAGGTGCTGCCCCACAGCAAATAAGCGGCAACTTTTTCCCAACGATAAATCAGGCTGCCTAAAACGGTATTGAGAGTCAGAGCCAGGGCGCCCCCTATAGGTAAGTTGAACAAAGCCGATTTGTCGGCAATGCGGTCGGCCAGGCTAAAGGCATTAAAGTGAATGGGTAAAGAACGAGGCAATTGGGGAAAGGTATAAGACAAATAGCCAAACAGGGCGAAACAGGCCAGGCTGCTCAGCCCCAGGAATCCCCAAAAGAGCGGATCGGCCAGGAGGGGATAACTGAACGGCCAGTTCCGCCGTACGCCTGAGGTCCACTTCTGGGTCGGGCCAAGCGTCTGGCGAGCTTGCCAGGCGTGGATAAACTGCTCGGGTTGAAGAGGAGATATGACATAAGTGTGGTAAGGGGTAACGACGAGTAGGCTTTCAGCCAAGTTAGCCGTGCTATGGAATCTTAATCGACCATACTCGGCTAATTCGCCCCAACCGAAACACATTCCCCCCAGGTTGAAGTTAATACCTTTGAAGGCCGGTAGAGTAGGTAAATTTTTGACGGGGATAACTCGCTCGATACTTTCAAAGGGGATACATTGTTGAACTAACCCCCACTGAATGGCCAGACCGTTCCGATTCAAGTTATAGTGCAATCTAAAGGCGATGATGGCCCAATAAAGGGTTGTACCTATGACCCCTACAATAAGCAAGAAGCCAACCAGCAGGGTGAATACTTGGGGTAGACTATTTTGTTGGGGCAGCCGGGTAATTAGAAAAACAGCCAGAGCGCCGGCGATTACGGCCAGGCCAAGATAGATAAACCCGCTGCGAGTGGGGTAGGGCTGAAAATGCATAATTACAGAGAATCGCTGCTTAGCAGCACAACTCCTCCAGTTTCCATAGTTTTAAATCATCCATCAGGCGATGGGCGGTCATATCCAAATGAAGCGGGGTGATGGAGATGAGATTATTGACCAAAGCCCAGATATCAGTGCCATGATCTTCGGCAATACCGTAAGGCGGCAGACCGCCAATCCAGTAATAGGCGCGCCCGCGTGGGTCCTGGCGGGCCACCAACTCATCCCGATAGACTCGACGCCCTAACCGGGTCAGGACGACCCCCTTGATCTGATTCCAGGGGACGCTGGGAAAATTGACATTGAGAAAAGTGCCGGCGGGCAAGCCGTTTTCCAAAACTTTTTGAGCCAGGCCAGCGCAAAAGGTCGTAATGGGTTGGTAATCCACTTCGGTTTGCTGGGGCAGGGCCGTCTCGTCGCTATAGCCGGGAGCCACCGCCAGGCTCATATCTTTGTCGTCGAAATCACGGGAGATGGACAGGGCCAGCACACCCTCAATCGTGGCTTCGACGGCAGCGGCTACGGTGCCGGAATAAAACACGTCGTAGCCTAAATTAGCTCCCCGGTTGATGCCGGAGACGACCAGATCGGGCCGGCGCTCCGACAGGCCCAGCAGAGCCAAAGCCACACAATCGGACGGCGGCGCGGTGGAGACAAAACCGGTGCTGCCGTCGGGCAGGGTGATGGGATCGGCCCGCAGCGGTTTGTGCATAGTTTT
>CAZUNT010000173.1:0-15843 GCA_964622215.1 uncultured Caldilineaceae bacterium | reverse complement strand
GTATCTTGAGCGATGAGGCTAGCTAGATGAGCCGGCCGTTTCTGAAGATAAGCGCCGGCGGCATAAATCTCCTCGCCCAGCAAGGCCTCCTGGGCGGTAGCATAAACAAAAGGTAATGTGTTGGGATTACTGGCCCCGCCAACTTGGGCGATACCCCGTTGGGCAGCGCTTTCACCTATAAGCAAATACTCATCGCCAAAATAGCCGAGCATAACAGTGGCTTCGGCTTTATTAATATTTAACAGGTTCATGACGCCGGCAGCATAAGCGGCTGGCTGAGGGGCAATCCACTGCACATGCCGATAAGCCTCTTCGGCGCGTTCTGTGTCATCCCCATGAGCGGCTCTCAAGGCATTTTGAGCAAAAAGCATCACCATCGGGTCTGCCATCGAAATGGTGGGCGGTACGCCCGTAGTAGCGGCCTGCTCGGCCAGATAGTTGAGCGCGTTCAACCCGGCCAGGCTGTCGGCAGTGGTTTCATTGAGCAGACCCCCGCTGCCCAAAGATAAGTGCAGATCACGCCCCATCTCTACCGCTCGACCATGCAGTCCTTTTAGCATCTCAAAAGCTGGAATTCGGCGCAAGGTGGGTATTCGCCCGCTTCTGACTCGCAGGGTGAAAAAGTAGAGGACGGCCACAAAGATAAGTATAAATATAACAGCGCCTCGAACCATAAATTCCTGGCTCACAAGTTAGCCTCCTCTATGGGAAGTTTTTGTTCGAGGTGGGTAATCAGGTACTCCAGTTGAGTGGGATTGGTTAGAAGCTCCACCATTCCCTGGGTCAAGGAAGGGGCAACAAAGAGGTTAAGAGTGGGCTGGGCGATCAGCAAAAGCTGGCCCCCAATAAAAGCGACAGGTTTATGGGCCTCGAGCAACAAAATCGCCGGCGCAGCCAGGCCTAACTGAGCAATTTTACCGGCGACTTTTTCGACAAAGTTAACTTGGTTCATTCTGCTGCCCCCTTTACCGCCCGAACTGTTTAGCCAAATCCGACACAATTTGCTGCCAGCGCGGCTTGGTGATGATCGTAATCGCTTCACTGGCCGCAGCAGCAACTGTACCGTTTAGATCAGCATCATCAAGTAGGCGGGTTAAGGCAATTACGGCTTCTGGCTGCCCAATCCGCCCTAACGCCCAGGCCGCATTACGCCGCACCTGGGCGTCACGGTCAGTCAGCGAAATTTTTAAAGCCGGTAACGCCGCTGCTGAACGCAGAGCGCCCAAGGCATAGGCGGCGCTGCGACGTACAATAACCGCCTTATCCTGTAAACATTGTATGAGGCTGCCAACCGCAATGACATCCCCCAAATGTCCTAAAGCAAGGGCCGCGGCTCGCCGGACCCAGGGGCTATTATCTTTAAGAGTGTTAATAAGGTGAGGAACGGCCTCGGCGTGACCTTGCCTGGCCAGAGCCTCGGCAGCGCTTTGCCGCAAGGTAGAGTCGCCGGTTAGGAGGGGATTGATCAGGTAGCTAACGGCCTCGATTGACTTGCTCTCAACGAGGGCATCGATGGCTGAAGCGCACATTAAATCTGTTTTAGGTTTCTCTATAGTTAACTCTGAGGGAGGCGCAGGATAGTTTTTTAAAAAATCAAGAAGCTTCTGCCGGCCTCTAGCTTGGCTGGTCAGAACCAGGCCAGCCTGCCAGCGAACAAAGGCATGCTCGTCGGCCAAAGCTTCGGTTAGCTTCGAGACAGTAGCAGCGTCGTCGAATTTGGCCTCGGCAGTTTTGTTGAGCTTAACAATTGCCTGCCAACGCCCCGCCGCCAATTCTTCTTGCAAGGCCGCAGTCAGTTCGGTCATTACCAGAGCGCCTGACCCTAAGGAAAAGAAAATTCAATAGGCATAATAAGCCTATTATGTAAGGTAAATAATAGTATACCACATGAAGCGAGGGCTGTAAAGTAGACATAAATACACAAGATATAGTTCTCGATAAAAGGTACACCACAAAATATAGTGAAGTTAAACTGGCCTTCCTGGTCCGGCCAGCATAACGTGCCTATCGAGGCGGAGATTACCTGATATTACTCCAGGTAGCCCAGTTCTGTGAGTAGCCGCCGGACTTCAGCCACTTTATCCGGCGAAATCAAAATCACTGTGGGGCCGATGACTTCCCCCAACAGAGGGCCAAGGGTGGGGTGTTGGCGCAGTTCCTTGAGTAAATCCTCATTTTTGAGGCGGATCAGGGTGGCTTGTTCCAGGTGTACGGTGTTTTGCCTGGCTCCCCAGGTCAGGAGCGTTTCGACCACTTTGAGGGGCGTTTGGTTA
The DNA here is from genome assembly GCA_964622215.1 of uncultured Caldilineaceae bacterium. Lineage (GTDB taxonomy): Bacteria > Chloroflexota > Anaerolineae > 4572-78 > J111 > DSQQ01. The sequence goes on along the minus strand of CAZUNT010000173.1, from coordinate 13,570 downwards.
TCGGTGGCGCGGGCCAAGAAGGTGGTGATCTGGTCGGCCAAAACGCCGTTTTTGAGGGCGTGGCTGACGCTGGCCTGGGTGATGTGGTAAACGGCTCGGTCTTGCTCCCGGCGCTCCAACTCGGCAAAGCGGGCCAGTTGAAACCGGTCGTACAGGCTGGCGCGAGCAGGCACATAAGCGTAGAAATTGCCGTCGACGCGTAGTAGGGGAGGTTTTTTATCAGTTGGAACCGGTGCAGGTTGGCCAAACAGAAAATTTTTACCTGGAGAACTGATCCGAAAACTTACCGGATGTTCTGTTTCGTGAACCGTTCCTAAATCGACCACATTCAGAAGCGATAAAATATGGGTCAACAAGTAACGGATGAGCGCACCCTCCACCTGATCCCAGTGGACAAAGCCCATCAGCGAGTGGCCCTGGGGGTCGTAAATGTACCAGCTTTCGTAATCGCCGTCGGGCCGTTGAAAATCCGGTTCGACCTGTTTCACCTGGGCTACAAAGTTGTCAATAGAAAGCCAGACCTCTTCTGAAGTGGCTGCTCGGCCCAGATAATCCAAAATTTTGGCCCGAGCCAAAAGCGGGCTGTTTTCCCAGCCTGTCGGTTGGGGTGAGAGGTTGGGCACGTGCCACAGGTCATTCCAGGTAGGATCGGCTCGCCAGGCATGTTGTAATTGATAGATTTGATCTTCACGAGGAGCTTGCAACCAGGCGCGAGTGGGATCGCGGTCTGGCCTGAGCCGGCCATGTTTGATGGTTAGCAATCCAGCCCGCTGCCCCAGGTGTAATAAAAATTCCAATTCAGTCTCAGGGGCAGAGGCGGGTAAGAAGGGCGGAAGTAAACAGCCTAGCAGCGCCTTTTTATCTTTAGCCGTTAACTGGCTGAAAACCAGGTTGAGTGATTTCGGGCTGCTTTCCAACCGGACCGGCGTGGTTTGCAGATAAACCAGCAGGTTAAACATATTCTCGACCAGCCGCCCTTCGTTGTTAATAATAACCGGTGGGGTTGGAGCTGGAGAAGTTTTAAAACTCTCGGCGGTCGGCGGCTGGTGCTCGACGGTCGGGCTTGATATTTCCAGCAGGGGCAGCAGGTCTGAGGGAATGTAGACCATCTCCACGTTGCCCTGGGGGGTAGACTGAAAGGCTTTAAAGATAAGCCCCTTGTACCAGAGCGCCTCGGCAGGGTTGACCGGATAACGCCAGGGTTGTTCTCGCTCCAAGCGGGCCGAACCCATCGGCCGGATTACCCCATACTCGCGGGTAAAGCGCGGCGCTTCAATGTGGCCCTCACGACTCAGCACAAGTTGCAGCGCCTCCTTTTCCTCAGCCGACAACTCATCCAGGACAATCGCCATAGCAGCCGGAGAAAGCAGGGCTGTAGCCAGTAATTCAACCGCTTCAGCCTGGCTAGAGGTGGTTAAGGATACAGCCCGGCGGGCGGCAATTGCCTTTAGCAACGCCATCTCGTAATCGAGGAGCGACTGGTACAGTGTTTTCATAAGCTTCATTATAAACCTGAGCTGTATCTGCTACAAGCGTCTTGTGTCCGGTAAATCGCTCATTTTGTGAGCGAAATCAATTGCCTTAATCAGGGGTCGAGTCTATAATTTTATAGTTGTGATAAAAAAAGTAATTAGTAATCAGTTGAACTGTTCACTATTTTCGAGGAGATAATGATGGCCGAGCAAAAACCGATACCATCCGATCCGGGTAGAAATTTAAACTTTTTAACCGCGATCCTTAAGCAGTTCAGACTGGTCTGGCTGCTCCTGCAAGATAGGGGTGTGCCGTTGTGGGTAAAAACTGTTGTTCCTCTGTCATTCCTTTACTTAATTTCTCCGCTCGATTTTATACCCGATGTGGCCTTAGGGTTAGGACAATTGGATGATTTAGGTGTGATTTTGTTAGGGATGACCTTGTTTGTGAAATTGTGCCCGACAAATATCGTCGAATATTATCAAAATCAACTAGAGTCTGGCCCTAGCCTTAGTAATGACGAGGCCGTCGACACCACCTACCGGGTGGTCGACGAAGATGAAACAGATAGGTGACCCCCTGATGAGCGATTATTCCACTTATCGACCTCCGCAGGACGTGGCGAGGGAGTTAGAAATATCTCCGGCCACCCTACGACGCTGGTCCGACGAATTTGCTGATTTTCTCTCCAGTGGGGCCGACTCGGCCAAAGGTAAAAGCCACCGGCGCTACACGGAGGGCGATATAGCTACCTTGGCTGTTATTAAGGAATTGATGAGCAATGGTCTAACCTATGATCAGGTCCGCCAGCAATTGGCCAGGCAAAATGCCAGCCCGCCTTCACCGGAACAGGTGGTAGAGGTTGAGGGAGAGAGCAGAACTTTTGCCCATGAACCACCCCACCCCGGTGGCGGTGAAACAGCCTTGATCTCCTCTGATGGATCTGAGTCGCCGGCTATCGCTTTTTTGACCAATACGTTAACGGCTCTCTCAGAGGGACAGAAGAGTATTTTAAATAGCCAGGCTGCCACCCGCGAGCTAATGGGTGTCCTCATTCAGGATAATTTTAATCTGAAGGAGGAAAATAACCGGCTACGGGAACGTATCCTGGAACTGGAGCGCAATACGGCTCAAACCCGTCACGAAGAAGAATGGCGACGTGAGGCGTTACGTCAGGAATTGGATACCAAAATTGCGACGGTCCAACAGTTAGCTACCGAGGCGTTTACGGCGGCTAACTCCATCGAAATGCCGGAAATTAAGGCGGTTAGCACAAAGCCGGGCTGTTTGGGCGCTCTGTTTGGAGCAGGCGGTACACAAATTGTTAGCCTTCCCCGCCGCCGTCCGCGTGAGAGTCAAGAAACTCGTCCAGTTGGCGCATTTCCTCCGACTGCTACGAGTCAGCCCTCCTCTCCTCTTCCAGCCCAGCGACCTCCTGCTGCTCATCCCAAACCAACCGCTCCACCAGAATAAAATGAATCTTATTTCTAAAAATTGAAATAGACCCCCAAATTTTTTTATCTTGACTCTGCGTATAGCACGTGGTATAGTTTGAGATGTGAATCAATTAATTGAGGTGTGTAAAAGATAATCATGAAATGGTCACGGGCATTATATGCTATTCTGATTCTGGTAGTTTTGGCTTTTCTGTATGGTATTTTTGTTTTACGGGCAGATTCGCGAGAAACAATTGAAATCTCCAAAGTGGCGGAATTAGCCAACGAGGGACAGATTAAGTCTATTACGGTTGATCAAAATGAGTTAATTATCAAGCTTAAAAATGGCTCGGAAGTCAATTCTACTAAAGAATCCGATCTTGGCATTGTTGAAACGTTGAGTATTTTGGGGGTCAACCAGGAAGCTTTAGCGGCGATCGAGATCAGGGTTGCTCCTCGGAGCGCCTGGGATGGTTGGCTGACCGTTCTGGGGACAATCTTACCTCTGGTCCTCATTGGCGGCTTCTTCTTTTTTATTCTACGCCAGGCTCAGGGCGCCGGCAACCAGGCTCTCAATTTTGGGAAGAGCCGTGCTCGGATGTTTACCGGCGACAAACCGACTGTTACGTTTGACGATGTGGCCGGTGTTGACGAAGCCAGGCAAGAGCTAGCCGAAATTGTGGAGTTTCTCCGCGAACCGGAAAAGTTTATCTCGTTGGGAGCGCGTATTCCCAAAGGGGTGCTGATGGTTGGCCCGCCCGGCTGTGGCAAAACACTAACGGCCAAGGCCATCTCTGGTGAAGCGGGTGTGCCCTTCTTTAGTATCTCCGGCTCTGAATTTGTCGAGATGTTTGTGGGGGTGGGGGCAAGCCGGGTGAGAGATTTATTTGACCAAGCCAAACGAAACAGCCCCTGCATTATCTTTATGGACGAAATTGATGCGGTGGGCCGTCATCGAGGCGCAGGTTTAGGCGGAAGCCACGACGAGCGCGAGCAAACCTTGAACCAAATCCTGGTGGAGATGGACGGCTTCGACACGGATACCAATGTCATCGTCGTGGCCGCAACTAACCGCCCTGATATTCTTGATCCCGCCCTATTGCGGCCCGGTCGTTTTGACCGGCGGGTAGTGCTGGACCGGCCTGATCGAAAAGGACGCGAGCAGGTTTTAAATATTCACGTGCGGGGCAAACCCCTGGCCAGCAATGTTGACCTACAAGTAATCGCCAAACAGACTCCCGGTTTTGTCGGCGCAGATATTGAAAACTTGGTCAACGAAGCGGCTATCTTGGCGGCTCGGCGCAATAAAAAGCAGATTGGGATGCAAGAATTCCAGGAGGCCATCGAAAAAATCATCGCTGGCCCTGAACGCAAGAGCCGGATTATTCCTGAAAAAGAACGTAATATCATCGCTCACCACGAGGCTGGACATGCCCTGGTTATGAAATTGACTCCAGAGTGCGACCCTGTCCACAAGGTCAGCATTGTGGCCCGAGGTATGGCTGGGGGGTACACCCTGTCTTTGCCGGTTGATGATCGCTATCTCAAAAATAAAAGCAAGTTTGAGGCAGACCTGGCCGCACTCATGGGAGGCCGGGTGGCCGAAGAAATCGTCTTTAATGAAATAACGACGGGAGCCAGCAATGATTTAGAACGTGCCACTAAAATGGCCCGGGCTATGGTCACTCAGTATGGCATGAGTGAAAAGCTTGGCCCCCTGATCTTTGGTGAAAAAGATGAGTTAGTCTTTCTGGGCAAAGAAATCGGCGAACAGCGCAACTACAGCGAGGAAATCGCCCGCCAGATTGACCATGAAGTGCACCGTATTGTGGACGCGGCCTACCACAAGGCGATGGAACTTCTACAGGCAAACGAGGCTAAATTAAAAGAGATTGCCCAACGTTTGCTCAAAGAAGAAACGCTGGATGCTCAAGCTTTCGAAGCCATTTTTGCTTGATAGAAAGCTCTTTCAGGTTCGATAACGTTAAAAGACGATGTAACTTTAGTTGACATTTTGTGGTAGCTTAGGGTATACTTAGTCAGTGTTTTCATAATGTATATAAAAACTACTACTTTTTGAACCGGTGTTCTAAGAAGTAAAAAGTATTGTTGGTTTCTCTACTTTTTAGAAATGAAACTTATTATTTATAAGTTTGTCTTCCTCATCAGACTCATTCCCCGGAGGTAAACGCAGTGGCCAAAGAAAAAAGCGGTTTCTATTATCCCAATAAAATAGGACGCATCTATCTAATGGCTATGGAAGAAGTGATGGGTACCAATGGCATCAAAGCCGTCCTGAATCTGGCCAAGGTCCAAGAATTAATTGGGAATTATCCTCCCAACAATTTAGCCCGCGAGTTCGATTTTTCCGATTTTGGCGCCCTTGGGGCAGCGATTGAGGAAATGTACGGACCTCGTGGTGGACGTGGTTTGGCTCTGCGGGCTGGTCGCGCTGCTTTTGCCCAGGGTTTAAGCGAATTTGGTTCCGTGGTAGGAGCCAGTGAGCTGGCTTTTAAGGTCATCCCTATGGGCACGAAAGTGAAGGTTGGCCTCAAAGCGATGGCTGAAACCTTTAGCAAATTTAGCGACCAGATTAGTGATGTCGAAGAAGCCGACGAATATTTTATTTATACCATTCGGCGCTGCCCGGTTTGTTGGGGTAGAAGCAGTGAAAAACCCATCTGTTATGGAGCGGTGGGTATTTTACAAGAGGGGTTACGCTGGGTCAGCGGTGGCAAAGATTTTCGGGTTGAAGAAATAAAATGTCGTGCCTGTGGCGATGAAAACTGTGTGTTTTATGTTTATAAGGAACCCCTCAACTAACTGTTGTATATCATAAATGGGCTTTGAACTTGAGTTGACTGCCCAGTAGAGACAACTTAAAAGATGAAACATACCCTGTTGATTATTGAAGATGATCTGGATACCTCGGAGATGCTCCGAGTTTATTTTGAAGCCCAAGGGTACCGGGTGGTTACAGCGGTTAGCGGTCGTGAAGGCTTAGACAAATGCCGGGCCGATCCTCCCAACCTGATCTTACTTGACGTTCGTCTGCCTGATCTCGACGGCTTTGAAGTGGGCCAGCATCTTCAAGAGGATATTCGAACCAGCCGCCTGCCGGTTATTTTTGTCACCGAGCGCCGTGGGCGTGATGATCGAATTGCCGGCCTCAAGCTGGGGGCCATTGATTATATTACCAAACCCTTTGATGTGCAGGAGCTTCGTCTGCGAGTGCGTAATGCGCTCCGGCGCGCCGGCAGTCAAAACAATCCGATCACCGGCTTGCCTGGCGAAAAGCTAACCGACGACCGGTTGAGCTTGATGCTCGAACGGCCCGAATGGGCTGTCCTGGTCACTTATATTCACGGTTTGGATAAATTTAATGAAATTTATGGCTTTGTTGCCCGGGATGATGTGCTGCGCGCTATCGCTTTGACTCTCACCAGCGCCGTCGACGAACTCGGCAGCATTGATGATTTTGTGGGGCATCCGGGTGAGAACCACTTTACCATTATCACGATTCCAGGTAAAGTGACCGCCCTGGCCCATCATATCGAAGATCGCCTCAGCCAAGCCATGACCTACTTCTACCCTATCCACGATCGTGAAGCCGGTTATGTTCGGCGCGGCGGTGAAGATGGCGCTAAAGAAAAAGTCCCCTTCATGCGCGTCTCGATGGTAACCCTCTCTCAAAAAGATGGCCCTTTTGCCGGTTTAGAAAATTTGAAGCAGGCTTTACAACCGGTGAAAGTTTGAGATTATTTTTTTGTCCGTAATCTAATGGATGAAGCAGTGTTACCCAAAGGGTACACTGCTTTTTTATCTAAAAAACCATCCAGCCTAAAGGGATTTTTGCCATGCCTCTAACTTTAGAAAACATCCGTTTGGCTGCCCAAGAACGACAGGCGGCCATGATTGATTTTGCTCAACAGTTAGTTCGTATCCCCAGCTTTCCTGGTCAAGAAAGTGAAATCGCCGAGGTAATTACCCAGGAAATGCGTAATCTGGGCTATGATGAGGTTTGGATTGACCAGGCTGGTAATGTTGTCGGCAAGATTAACGGCGGCAATGGACCGGTGGTGCTACTGAACGGTCACATGGATCATGTTGACCCCGGCCCTGTTGAAGGCTGGCCATACCCACCCTTTGGCGGAGCCGTTATCGAGGGAGAATTATGGGGCCGGGCCGCGGTCGATATGAAAGGACCGGTAGCTTGTATGATGTATGCCGCCGGCCTCTTTAAACAACTCGGCCTAACCCCACCCGGCGATGTCCTGATGACCGTCGTGGTGATGGAAGAGATTGGCGGGCTGGGGACGCAATACCTGGCCTCACAACTTAAGGCTCATGTCGCCATTTGTGGTGAGCCAAGCCACAATACTCTGCGGCGCGGTCATCGCGGACGGATAGAATTGCTCGTTAACTTTAAGGGCTGCTCGGCTCACGCCAGCATGCCACACCTGGCTGTTAATCCGCACTATGGCGCGGCGGTTTTTTTGAACGTACTGCCGACATTGGCGATGGCTCAAGATGACACCCTGGGAACGGCTACGGTGGCCCCGACCCTTTACGCCACCGATCAAATTAGCCCCAATGTTATTCCCGGCGAAGTCTATTTGACCCTGGATTGGCGTAACGTACCTGCTGAACCTGTCGAGGAAATTGTCGCCAGGATGCAAAGCCTGCTTAATGCCTGCCTGATTTCTGAAGGGTTAGGCGATATTCAGGCCAGGGTAGAAGTGGCTACCACCGATTTAACCACCTATACCGGCATGGCCAAAACATTCCCAACTATCTTTCCTTCTTTCCTTTTGCCGGAGGATAATATTTTTATCCAGGCCGCTCGGTCTACCCTGACCAATGTCTTGGGGCGTGACGATGGGGTAGATATCTGGCGTTTTGCTACCGATGGAGGGCACCTAACGGCCGCCGGTATCCCTACTATCGGTTTTGGCCCTGGGGATGAATGGCTGGCCCACACCAACCAGGAACGAATCAACCTGGTGCAGATGGGCGAAGCTCTGCCGGCTTACACGGCCCTAACCCTGGCCCTGGCCGAAGCCGCCGAACATAATACGTGAAAGGAGTTAAAACTTTGCCCAAATCTAAAATCATAAATGGTAAATCTGAAATACCCACAGGGCACGATGTCGTAAATTATACGCTGGCTAACGGCCTACAGGTGATCCTTAAACCCGTTCATACCGCTCCGGTGGTGAGTAATTGGATTTGGTATCGGGTGGGGGCCAGGAACGAGTACCCCGGTAAAACGGGCATCTCGCATTGGGTGGAACACATGATGTTTAAGGGCACGCCCACCTTTCCCAAAGGGAGCATCATGTTGGAAGTCAACCGCAACGGCGGCGTCTTGAATGGTTTTACCAGCCAGGATTTTACTGCTTATTTTGAAACCCTGCCCGCCGACCGGCTCGACCTGGGGCTGCGGATTGAAAGCGACCGCATGGCGAACTCGCTCATCGACCCTAACGAAGTCGCCAGCGAACGTACGGTTATTATCTCCGAGCGCGAAGGAGGTGAAAATAACCCGGAGTGGGCCTTGTATGAAGAGACCTCCGCCGCGGCTTTCCAGTCACACCCTTATGGCCACATGGTCATCGGCTGGAAGGAGGATCTGCGCACCCTGACTCGCGCTGATCTTTACCAGCACTACAAAACCTATTACGGCCCGCACAATGCTGTTTTAATCGTCGTGGGTGATATCGAGGTAAACCAGGTGCAAGGCCGCATTGACGAGTTATTTGGGCCGATCCCTGCCGGGCCGCTTCCACCGCCGGTGCTGGCCAAGGAGCCACCCCAGCGGAGCGAGCGGCGCGTGTTTTTGCGCCAACCCGGCACGACAGCTTATTTCCAGGCCATCTACCACACCTGTGAAGGTACCCACGCCGACTCATTCCCCCTGCTTATGTTGGAGTCGATTCTCTCCGGTTTTAGCCTGGGCGGCACGCCCACCCATCGCAGCGCCCGGCTCTACCGCGCCCTGGTGGAGACGGAAATTGCCGTCAGCGCCGACGCCCATTACCGGCCCAGCATTGACCCCGGCACCTTCTACTTCGACGGTACGGTGCGTGATGGCCGCACCCTGGCCGAGTTTGAAGCGGCCCTTAACGCTGAAATTGACCGGATTTGCCAGGAGCCGGTTTCTGCAGAAGAACTGGCCAAGGTGCGGAAACAGGTGCGCGCCCAGTTTGCTTACACTATTGAGCGGGTCAGCAGCCAGGCCTATTGGCTCGGCTGGATGGAGATGCTCGGCGATTGGCGTCGTTTTGACACCTTTGTGGATAATCTTTCGGCGGTAACCGCTGCGGATGTCCAGCGCGTCGCTCAAACTTACCTCAAACCCAGCAATCGCACCACTGGCTGGTTTGAGCCAACGAATTGAAATAGGCGGCTTTGAACAGTGATTGATTTTGTTCTGTAACGGAGTTAAACTGTGGACCTAACCTTTCAAAAATATACCCTCTCCAACGGCATCAGCCTGATTGTTAAGGAAAATCATTATGCCCAGAGTGTGGTGGTGCGGGGGCAACTGCATGGCGGGGCCAATTTGGAGCAGCCCGCTCAGGCGGGACTGGCCTCTTTTATGGCAGCGGTCATGCGCCGGGGGACGGCCAACCGCACCTTTGCCCAAATTAACGAAGCCGTCGAGTCGGTCGGGGCCAGCGTCTACGTGAATACCGGCCGGCACCTGACCAGCTTTGGCGGCAAAAGCCTGGCTGAAGATTTCGATCTGCTGCTTGAGCTGATGACCGACATCCTGCTGCATCCCACTTTCCCAACCGAGGAGGTGGAAAAAGTGCGCGGCCAGATTATCACCGGTTTGAAAGAGGAGGAAGACAGCCCGCGCAGTATGGCCGGCCGCTACTTTAGAGAGCTGCTTTACGGGGTCAATCATCCCTATGGCCGCCCTGCGAGTGGCACTTTGGAAACAGTTGGCCGCCTGGCCCAGGCCGATCTGGTCAATTTTTACCGGCAAATCCTCCATCCCTACGATGGGACCGTCGTTGTCGTCGGCGATGTGGACAGCCAGGCTGTTTACGAAAAGCTGGAAGCCGCCCTGGGCCAATGGCAGCCCGATCACACCCCACCTACTACCGGCCTGCCGGAGCCGCAGCCCTTGACCGCGCCGGCCCGTTACGTTCACCCTATGCCCGCCAAATCTCAAGCCGATTTGGTGTTGGGCAACATCGGGCCGCGCCGCCAGGCTGAGGATTTTTACGCCGCCGAGGTGGGCGACACGATTTTGGGCCAACTTGGACTAGGGGGACGTATCGGCCTGAGCGTCCGCGATACCGCCGGGATGGCCTACTACGCCCGCACCAGCCTGAGCGGCAACCTCGGCCCCTCCCCCTGGACGGTCTACGCCGGGGTCAACCCTGCCGGCGTTGACCAGGCCATCGAGCTGATCCGGGCCGAAATCCGCCGCTTCCGGGAGGAGTTGGTCGCCGATACGGAACTGGCCGACGCCCAGGCTTACCTGACCGGCACGCTGCCCCTGCAAATGGAAACCAACGAAGGCGTCGCCTCGATCCTGCTGGAAATCCAGCTCTACCGGCTCGGCGACGACTTCATCGCCCGTTACCCGGGTATCGTCAACGCCGTGACCAGGGAGGAAATCCGGGCCGCCGCCCGGAAATATCTCAGCGACGAGGTTTATGCCCTGGCCATTGCCGGGCCGTATCAATAGATTTTATCGGAAATGAAATTTTTGACGGAATTAACAGGATTTACAGGAAAATATCTTTCGGCGGCCCCACGGGGAGGCTTTGCACTCGGCGGTCTGCCGTCGGCGGTCTTTTTTAGGAGAGATATCAATGACCGACTACAATTTGCCCAATATCCGCGCCTTGCTAACCGCAGCTTTCAAAGATGAAGAATTCGATCAGTTCTGCTATGACTATTTCAATCCGGTCTACGATTCCTTTAGCGGCGGGATGAGCCGGACCAGGAAGATTCAAGCGTTGATTGAATATTGCGAGCGTAAACTCCTGCTGGACAAACTTTTGGCCCTGGTCCAACAAATTGAACCTGCCCGTTATGACAAACACGGACCCTACCACACCGGGGCAGGCGCTGCGCCCGCACCTGGGCCGGTGAATGTTCCAACTACACCACCTTGGACAACTTCCCAAACTCCGACCCCAGGCATAACGAAACCCGGCCCGGCCCAACCTGTAGAACTCTTTTTCTCCTACTCTCACAAAGATGAAGCCTTACGCGACGAATTAGCCACCCATCTCAAGCTGTTGCAGCGGCAAGGCGTCATCAAAGCCTGGCACGACCGCCAGATCACTGCCGGCAGCGAGTGGGCCGGGGCCATTGACGAGCACTTGAACTCGGCCCGGATTATTTTGCTGCTTATCAGCGCCGATTTTATCGCCTCCGATTACTGCTATGATAAGGAAATGGGGCGGGCGATGGAACGGCATGAGGCTCGTGAAACTGTCGTCATACCTGTCATTCTGCGGCCGGTAGATTGGGCCGGCGCACCCTTTGGCAAGCTCCAAGCTCTACCCAAAAATGCTCAGCCGGTGACCATCTGGGCCAATCGAGACGAAGCCTGGTTGAATGTAGTTCAGGGTATTCGCCGCACCATCGAGCAACAGCCAAACCCTTAACCGGCCCATCGACCCCCAGCCGGGCCGCCCCGGTGGGCCAGAAAACAGCGCCCCAGCAGACCTCCGGTCAGACCTTTGAGGTTTTTAAAAACCTCAAAGGTCTTGCTTTGCCTCCCATCTGGAACATCCCCCATGCCCGCAACCCTCACTTTACCGGGAGAGAGAAATTGCTGGCCGACCTGTGCACCCAGTTGACCTCCGGCCAACCGGCGGCCCTGACCCAGGCCATCAGCGGTTTGGGCGGGGTGGGCAAAACCCAACTGGCCGTAGAGTACGCCTACCGCCACGCCGCCGATTATCAAGCAGTCTGGTGGCTGCGGGCCGAAGAGCCGATTACCCTGGCGAGCGACTACGCCGCCCTGGCCGTTCCGCTGGAATTGCCGGAGCATGACGCCGCCGACCAAGGCCTCATCGTCGAAGCGGTGCGGCAGTGGCTCAACCACCACGAGGACTGGCTGCTGATCTTTGACAACGCCGCCGACCCGGCTCAAGTACGCCCTTATTTTCCCCACAGCGCGGCCGGCCACGTTCTGATCACCTCCCGCAACCCCAACTGGGGCAGATTGGCCGGGAAAATATCACTACCAATGCTGAAAGAAACTGAAGCTGTAACCTTCCTTTGCCAACGAACTGGGGATACTAATGCCCAAACTGAGGCAACTGAATTGGCTAAGATGTTAGGTTATTTACCACTAGCATTAGAGCAGGCGGCAGCTTATATTGAGAGTACTGACAACACGTTGAAGAGTTACTTGGCTCTGTTCCATCGTTATGAGACCAAGTTACTGAGTAAGGGTCAGCCACTTACTGATTATCCTGCTATGGTGGTCACAACCTGGGAGTTGGCCTTCCGGCAAGTACAACGATCTGTACCCGCTGGGGCTGCTCTACTGAACTTATGCACTTTTCTAGCTCCAGACGACATTCCAATTAAATTGTTAACCACAGGGGTTGAATATCTGCCGGAGTCGTTAGTCACCGTCGTAGCTAATCCACTTGAATTTAACGAGGCCGTAGCCGCTTTGCGGTGCTATTCGTTAATAGAAAGACGAGAGGACAGGACAGTGGAAAGCAGTGAAACAGAAGATGAGACACTGACAATACACCGGCTGGTGCAGGCTGTAGCTCGTGATCGGCTGAAAATGAAAGACAAACTTATCTGGGCTGAAGCTGCTGTACAGATAGTCAATAAGAGTTACCCCGATACAATTACGAGTGATCCAAAAGTTTGGTCTGCTTGCACTCGGTTGCTACCTCATGCCTTGGCTGCCGCCGGGCATGCTGAAATCTTAGGAGTCGCAGGTGAGGTAATAGCTAATCTGCTCAACCAAGTCGGCTTATATTTGCAAGGTCGGGCTGAGTTTGCCACGGCGCAGGTGGCTTTTGAACGGAAATCAATTATTGACGAGGTAGCCACTGCTCAGGATTCTCTAAATGTAGCTATCAGCCTTGATAACCTTGGAGGCTTATTACAGGGTTTAGGTGATAATGTTGCAGCACGGAGAGCTTATGAGCGAGCGCTGGTCATTTTTGAGAAGTTCCTGGGACCGGAACACCCCAAGACGCAGTTGGTGCGGCAGAATCTGGCGGCGCTGAGGGAAGGACCGCCGACCGCTGACCGCTGAGATCGCCTCGCCTCCCCTTGGGGGGCCGCCGCAGCCCGGCAAGGACCACCCTGCGGTAGATACCCAAAGGGCATGATGTCGTCGGGTTATGAAGCTATGCCCAATTGTACTTTATGCTAATCCGAGGTTGAGCCTCTTGAGTCGGCTTATGAGGTTTAAAAGCACAGAGAACCACAGAGAAACCCTCAGCGAATCTCTGTGTCTTCTCCGTGTTTCTCCGTGTAATTTTTTGCCGAATCATTTCCTTAAGTTCCATAATCGGGGACTAAAAAGGGCTTTCAAGTCCGATTCATCGGACGCTGCCCTTGTAGCCGGGGCGATTTATCCCCGGCGGACGGTGGTGGTTAGGCGAGTGGTGAAGGTTATGCGGAGCGAAAAAGTACACTTTTTCACTCCATAA